>NZ_CAIWNH010000374.1 GCF_903913935.1 uncultured Mucilaginibacter sp. | reverse complement strand
CGGTCTAGGGTGTGTTGTTTGTTTCTACCGATATTTGACCCCGATGGGGTCGGTGATTTGGAAACAGTAGGAATCAATGGAAACAAGTGTTGGCAGGAAGGTTCATAGTCGATGGACCATAGTAAAAAGCGTTTCTGCAATGGATCCATATCAGCCGATATAAAAGGATGTCACCCTGAGGCACTCGAAGGGTGTGCGAAAAGGCCTTCGCCCGCATGGTTCGTGTGCCTCACCATGAAACCCTTCAAGTCTGGTAATACTTTTTGATTTACCAACATTGGTAACAGGCGCTGGTATCCAAATGTTTCCAAATAGTTTTCTTCCTGCTATGAACTATGAACCATCAACCATGAACTACACCCAATCCACCAAAACCTGCCTTGCCTCGCCCAGGCCATATATGCCCAATTCGATCACATCACCAGCTTTAAGGTAAACGGGTGGTTTCATGCCAAGGGCTACGCCTGCGGGGGTGCCTGTGGAGATAATATCGCCGGGCAGTAAGGTCATAAACTGGCTGGTGTATGATACAAGGGTGGGTAAATTAAAGATGAAGTTGGCGGTGGTGCCGTCTTGCATCAGTTTATCATTTACTTTTAACCACAGGCGCAGGTTATGCGGATCGGCTATTTCATCTTTGGTAGCGAAGAAGGGGCCGATAGGCGCAAAGGTGTCGCAGCCTTTACCTTTATCCCAGGTGCCGCCTCTTTCCAATTGGAATTCCCTTTCAGATACGTCATTATGCAGCACATAGCCGGCTATGTAGTCCATCGCGTCAGCTTCATCCACATAGCTTGCTTTTTTGCCGATCACTACCGCCAGTTCCACTTCCCAGTCCGTCTTTACGGAGTTTTTGGGAATGATGATGTTATCATTAGGGCCGGTGATCGCCGTGGTCGATTTCATAAAGATCACCGGTTCGGTTGGCGGCGTAGCATTGGTTTCCCTTGCATGGTCGACATAATTTAAGCCGATACATACTATTTTGGAGGGCCTTGCCAGCGGGCAGCCCAACCTTACATCATCGGCTATTTCGGGAAGTAAATTTCCGTCGATAAAATTGCTTAGCCGGTTTAAGCCATCTGTTTCAAAAAACGATTCCCCGTAATCTTCACCAAATGCAGAGGTATCATATTTTTTGTCGTTTACTATCACACCGGTTTTCTCTTTACCCGGTTCACCAAATCGTATAAGCTTCATGTTTTATGGTTGTTGTTGATATTATCGTTCCTTATTCTAATTCCGCAATCGGCATTCCGACTTTCGCAATCCTCCCAATCAATTGTTTAATGTAATAAACCCGCCGTCTATCGGGTAATCGGTGCCGGTGATAAAACCGGCTTCGTCCGAGCATAAGTATAGTGCCAGTGCCGCCACTTCTTCCGGCTGACCCATACGGCCAATCGGTTGCGATTTGGACAGCTTTTCGAAGATCTCCGCTTCCTTGCCCGCATAATTTTTGGCGATAAAGCCATCCACAAAAGGCGTATGCACCCGCGCAGGGCTGATGCTATTACAGCGGATGCCCTCGTGCAGGTAATCGCGGGCAACAGATAAAGTCATGGCATGGATGGCGCCTTTGCTGGTGGAGTAGGCAAAACGATCCACAATACCCACGCTGGCCGCTATGGATGCTGTGTTTAATATTACACCGCCCTTATTGGCTTTCATTAAAGGGATAGCCGCAAACAGGCAATTGTAAACCCCTTTGATGTTCACATTACAGATCCGGTCGAAATCTGCTTCGCTGGTATTATCGGCACGGCCAATATGGGCAATACCGGCATTGTTTACCAGGATATCAATTTTACCTATTTTATTCATCGTTTCAAGCACCTGCGCATGTTTGCTTACATCGCAGGCATGGCCGAAGGCTTTTCCGCCGGATGCCGTAATTTCGCTAACGGTTTCTGCCGCCGCATCATTATTTAGTTCGATGATATGCACTTCGGCGCCTTGTTTGGCAAAAAGGATAGCCATTGCCTTACCGATGCCGCTTCCGCCGCCGGTTATTATTGCTGATTTATGGGTTAGTTTGAACATTTTTTGCTTCTAAAATCATCCTCCGTTTACTCACCCGACATCGCTTCGCTTGTCTGCCCTCTCTTCCGCAAGCGGTAAAGAGGGCAAAAAAAATAATAACTTCTTCACCCTCTTTATGGCCTGCCATAGAGAGGGTCGGACAGCGTAGCGCATCCGGGGTGAGTAAACTCTACGCCATGCCTTTGGGGCCTATAACGATATTCCCCTCTTCCACGGTATCCAGTCATCCTGCCCCAGCTGAACCGCTTTAGGTTCAGCCTCGCCACTGGCTACCTGGATCACGTAATCCAGGATCCGTTCGCCGGCTTGCTGGATGTTTTCTTCGCCTTCGATAATGGTACCGCAGTTAATATCGATAATATCAGGCATTTTTACTGCCGTAGCTGTATTGGTTGATAGTTTGATCACCGGGGTTACCGGGTTGCCGGTTGGCGTGCCTAAACCTGTGGTAAACAAAACTACGGTGGCTCCTGATCCTACCTCGGCAGTGGTGCTTTCCACATCACTACCGGGAGTGCAAAGCAGGTTTAAGCCGGCTTTTGTAGCTTTCTGCGGATAATCCAGCACATCAGCCACCGGCGAAGTTCCGCCTTTTTTGGCAGCACCGGCTGATTTAATAGCATCGGTAATTAACCCATCCCTGATGTTTCCGGGGGATGGATTAGCATAAAATCCTGAACCATCTGCTTCTGCACGGGCATTATAGGTGGTCATCAGCTGCATAAAATAGTTGGCCTTTTCCTCATCCACACAACGGTCGCTCAGTTCCTGTTCCACACCGCAAAGTTCGGGGAATTCGGATAAGATCACCGAACCACCCATGGATACCAGCAAGTCTGAAACATAGCCCAAGGCCGGGTTAGCCGAGATGCCCGAAAAACCATCGGAGCCACCGCATTCCAGCCCGATGCAAAGTTTGGACAGGGGAGCAGGTTGCCTTTCAGTTTCGTTTGCTTTTACCAGCCCGGCAAAAGTTTGTTTGAGCGCCTGTTGCATCAGTTCGGCTTCGGTGCCGGTTTTTTGCTGCTCCAGTATCACCAGCGGTTTGCTGAAATGAGCATCGCGGGCCTGGATCTCTTGCTGCAGTATGCTTACCTGTGCATTCTGGCAACCCAAACTTAGTATGGTAGCGCCGGCAACGTTGGGGTTGGTAATATAGCCGGCGATGAGCCCGCAAAGAGTTTGCGCATCAGAACGGTTACAGCCGCAGCCCATATCGTGGGTAAGGAATTTGATGCCATCGATATTTTTAAACAGCCGTTTTGATTTTGCCTTATCTGGCGAAGCCTGGATATCGGCATTGATAATTTCTTCAACCGATTTACCGGCCTGGTAAAGACCGATTAACTGATCTACATCAGCCTCGTAACTTTTGGCTTTTTTATAGCCCAGCTTTTCTGATAGGGCTTCTTTTAACACATTGATATTCCGGTTCTCGCAAAAAACCAACGGGATAACTACCCAATAGTTACCGGTACCCACCGAACCATCGGCACGGTGGTAACCCATAAACGTGCGGCCCTCAAATTTGCTGGTATCGGGTTTGTGCCATTCGGTTTTACGTTTACCCAGGTGAAATTCGTCGGAGGCATGATGAACAGTTTGTGTGCTGATCGGCCCGCCTATAGGGATAGGCTGTGTTGCCTTACCTACCAGTACGCCATACATCAGGATCTCGTCATCGGTTTTTAAGTCAACTAAACTGAATTTATGTTTGGCGGCAACATCGGTAGTTAATGCAAATGTATCGCCCTCAAAATTAATGACCGTTCCTGCGGCAAGATCCTGCAGGGCAACCAGTACATTATCATTCGGGTGGATCTTTAAAAATTGTTGTTTTTGAATTGGCATTGTGTTTTTTTAAATTCAACAGGCTATTGAAGTGTTAATTCAACAACAGGTATTTCATACGGTGGTTTTTTCAACGGAACAGTTAATTCCAGGTCATCCTTATTAGCGGCTGACGGTTTTAAAATCAATTCCGAATGGTCATTTAAAAACTGTGCGTATTTTATTTTTCCTTCGTATCCCGGCAGGGTTATTTTGCCGTTGGTAGGGTAATTAAACAAATGTACGTACAAGCGGCCGTTTACTTTGCTGTAGGTCAATTTATCACCTTCAGGTACTTTATAAGCAGCAGGCGCAAAAGTACAATTGTAAATAGCAACGTTATTGGCGTGCATCCAGTACGACAGGCTGTCCAAAGCCCGGGTAGCCCTGTAATCAAATTCGCCGCGGCCGGTTGGGCCAACGTTTAAGATCAGGTTGCCGCCGTTACTTACCGAGGTGATCAGCAAATCCAGCAATTGGCGGTGTGTTTTCCAGCTGTTTTCGTCGCGGTAGTAGCCCCATGATCCTGAAAATGTCTGGCAGGTTTCCCATGTACGGCCCTTATAGGGTGCCAGTTCTGCGGTGCTTACTTGTTCAGGGGTCTCAAAATCGCCGCCATCCTTATAATCATACAAACCAAGCCTGTTATTTACAATAATACCGGGCTGTAGTTTCCTAACCAGCTTTAACAACTCAACCGCACCCCAGTCGTCAGCACCTTTACCATGTTTTGCACCTTTATCCCAACTCCAATCCAGCCACAATACATCAATTTTACCATAATTGGTTAATAATTCGGTGATCTGGTTGCGCATGTACTGGCGGTATTTGGCCATGTCGCGACCTTTATTCAGGCGTTTGTAGTTAGCCTCGGTGGTATCAACCTGTGTAAGCGGGTGTGCATCGTCCATGGTATAATCAGGGTGGTGCCAGTCGAGTAAGGAATAGTAGAAACCAACTTTTAAACCTTGTGAACGGAATGCATTTACATATTCGCGCACCAGGTCGCGTTTGGCATGGGTGTTGGTTGCTTTATAGTCGGTATATTTTGAGTCGAACAAACAAAAACCTTCGTGGTGTTTGGTGGTCATTACGGCATATTTCATACCTGCTGCTTTGGCCTCTTTTGCCCATTTTACCGGGTCGAACAGATCTGGGTTAAACTGGTCGAAATATTTTTGATATTCTTCGTTGGTCAGGTGTTCATTATGTTTTACCCATTCGTGCCGGGCAGCGCCAGAGTATAGGCCGAAATGAATAAACATCCCGAAGCGGCCATCCTGCCACCATTCCATGCGTTTATCTTTTTGCGCGTCGGTTTCGTTGCCAATTCGTTTTTGTTGTGCAAATGCAGGCGAAAAGAGAAAACCCAAACCTACCAGCAGTAATTGTAATTTTTTAAGCATGATTATTTTTTTAGGGTAAAGAATCAAGAACCAGGATTCAAATGTAATATGGAAAAGTTAAAATAAGTTATTTTTATTCAGATTGCTGTCTATTTTACAGTTATAATTGGAAAATCTTATTCATCAAAACCCACTTTTCGCCTTTAAGGGCATTTTTAAGCGGTTGCTGGTATTTCCACATCAGGGTTTCCCATTCCTGTACTTTTGGGTTGGCTGCATCTGCAACGCCCTTTTTTTCGAAACTGAATGTGTCGTCCACCTCCATGATCATAAACAGGCGATTGTCATAACGGTAGATCTCCATATTGGTGATACCTGAGCCGGTGATGCTCTGATGAATTTCGGGCCAGATAGCCACGTGGTATTTTTCGTATTCAGCGATCAATGCAGGGTCGTCCTTAAGATCAAGGGTTAAGCAGTATTTTTTCATTAGGTTGATTAAGTTGAATTGGTTGCCAAAAAGTGATGGACGTTAAATCAAAGGTGGAAAAAAAATAATTACAAAAAAAGCGTTCCGTATCTCACCCCGGAACGCTTCGTTAAGATTTAAAAAAATCAATAACAATCAACTAAATCCAGGCCGGGTATCTCACATCCGGCCTTTTCTCATGCTCCCTTAGGGAACCCTAAGCTCTTTTTATATCGAATTTGGAAATTCATTTTTGTTATAAGACGCCTGTTATTTTTGTTTATTACAATTTTAATTGTCAAATATACACTTTTGTTTAAATATTTCCGGCGGTATGTTTTTTGGTTGATAATTTTATTTAAAACATCGGGCCACCAGGGCCACCGCCCGGGCCGCCTGGTCCACCACCCGGAGGGCCAAACCCACGGCCGGGTCCGCGTTCGGGAGCTTTGCCTGCCATTTTCGAGAATCGGTAAGTAAAAGTTAACAGATAGTATCTGCCTAACCGGTTATAATTTGTTGTTGATGTATAGCTGCTGGTTTGATTGCTTGAGTAACCTGTATTTTGGTTAAATACGTCAAGCACCGAAAAACGCAGTGTGGCCATATTCCCTTTCAGGAACCTGCGTTCCAGGTAGGTGTTAAACACATTGGGATTTTTTGCACCCGGGTAGTTGTAATAAAACGTTTTTGAATAATCGTAGCTATAGGTCCAATCCTTAAACAGATAGTTTTTGCCGTTCAGGCCAACTACCCAGCTCCGGTAGTTATTCAGCAAACCGGCTTGTGGTATGGAGTTTTGTGACGAATTAATGCTGTAAGTAGTGTTTGCCTCTGCATCAATTATATCGGTAATGTCCAGCCTGAAACGGATGCCTTGTGAAGCAGTCAACGTTTTAGCAATATTCTGTTCTCTGTTTTCTGCAAACGTAACCGGCGCTATATCCGTAATGTACGAGATGTTATTGCTGTAGGAATAATTGCCGATCAGGAACAAATTATATTTCCGTTTTTCCCATGGTTTGGCAAATACAAAAAATGCGGATGTTGAATAGTATCCGTCAGTATTTTGATAACTGGTAGCGGTTGTTTTTGATAGATTTTTGTTGGGCGTATATAACTCGGGGTAGTAAATGGTGTTGCTGGCAATATAATTATTTGCCTGTGTAAACGATAAATTGCTGAAGAACACATTACCCGATTCGAAGTTAAAGTGGTTATACCTTAATGAAAACGTGTTATTATACTGCGGGTTTAAGTTGGGGTTACCAATAACAGGGTATAGTGCATTGCTTAAATCAGGCACAGGCTGCAATTGTGTGTAGCTTGGCATAACACTGCTTCCGCTAAAGTTTGCGCTGAATGATTGCGTGCGCGAAAAATTGTAAATAAAGTGCGCGTTGGGCGAAAAATCAAAACTGTTTTTAGGCGAAACATTTGGTGTGCTGCCCTCCAGTTGCGAAGGCTGCGCAGTAACACCTAAAACATAGTTGTATTTTTTTTCGACAAACCGGTAATTAAGGCCGATACGATTAGTTACAAATGTATAATTGTAATTATTACTCAAAGTAGGGTCTTCCACCATCCGCCCTGCGCTGTCCAGGTAATCGGTTTGTTTATCGGATGTAGTGTAGCTGTGCCTGTAATTATAATTCAGCTCCACGTATGATCGTTTGCCGATAGGCTCGATGTAGGAAACATAGGTTCCAAGCGTATCGGTATTGGCATTAGTTGTAATAAACTGGTCGGCAGGAGTAGTTGGAGCAGTGGTGATTTTAAAATAGGTGTTGTCCGGGTTCGCATACTGGTCATTGGTCGACCTGCCAACCCCAACGTTTATGCTGAAATTACGCCCATGGCTATTAAAGCGGTGGTTATACAACACATTAATGCCATAATTGGGCGATGATGAGCGGCTTATTTCCGCAGTATTATAAGCCAGGGCAGTTGTGTCAGCTACCATTTGTCGATAAGTACTGGCTTGCGTTGAATGGACTCCTGCGAATGAATACGATGGACTGATCTTGAAATAATTCAGGGTATCCGGGCGATATTCCATATTAAAGGTAAAGCGATGGTTTATCTTATTGTCAGTTTGGTTGTTGGTGGAGTTTGTGATATTTTTTCCAGCCAGCTGAAAGTTTGTTTGCTGTGTGCTGCTAATGGTGTTTACGGTATTATCAGTAAAACTGTAGCTGCCGTAAACCGTTAATTTTTTGCTCCAGGTATCACGGTAGTTTAAACCGATAGAGCGTGCTGTAGTTATACCATTGGTATTATTGCCGCCTCCCGGAGGGCCGCCCGGTCCGCCACGGCCGCCACCACCGCCACCCGGCCCGCCAAAGTTAAACAGGCTGGTATTAGTGTTGTTGTAATTAGCCAGTATGGCAATCTGCCGGTTGCCGTCAAAGTTAAACATGTTGGCCTGTGCGATGTAGCGTGCGGCATCTTTGGTGCCGTCAACCTGCGGTATAGCATCCTGGCCGCCGCCGCCGCTCACCTGCCCAAATACGCCATGGTTCCTGCTGGCTTTTATGTTAATGTTCAGTATAGTTTCAGGTTCTCCTGTTTTTATACCGGTAAGGTTGGCCTGGTCGCCGTAATCGTTTACAAACTGTACGTTTTGTACCGCATCAGCAGGTAAATTTTGCGTAGCGGTTTTTAAATCCCCTCCAAAAAAATCCTTTCCGTTTACCCGCACCTTGGTTACGCTTTTTCCCTGGAAAGTTACATTGCCGTTAGCGTCAACATCCGCGCCGGGTACTTTTTTGATCACATCCTCAATGGGTGCGCCATCGCGTACCTTATAGGCAGCCGCGTTAAACTCAACCGTATCTTCTTTTATTTTAACAGGTAAAACGTCGGAGATGGTCACCTCCTTCAGCATTTGGCTGGAAGGCTTTAAAATGATGGGCCGCAAAAAAACGGGTTCGGTACTATTGTCTAATGCTATACGTTTTATCACCGGATTAAAGCCTATAGACTGGACCACCAAACTAAACTGTGCTGCTTTAACGCCTTTGAATACAAAGGCGCCCCTGGCATCGGTAGCGGTGGAGATACTATCAGTTGCGGTAATCAGTCTCACTATCGAGCCCGGCAAAGTTACTTTCGCAGAATCGGTAACTGTACCATGAACATCGCGGCCCGTTTGGGCATAGGTATTCGCACCTATCAAAAAGGCGGCTATGAAAAGGTAAAATAATTTCATTTTATCTGTTATTTAGATGTGCAAATCAATAGCAAAGAAACTACAACCCGAAATGCAATAGACAAAGGCTGTAAATGAGTAGATAAAAGCCCTGCTTTGACCTATAAAATAACCGTTGGAGCTTACATAGAGCCAAAAGGGCTATTTGAAGATTATTTTGGGCTGCCCGTCGGTGAACTAAAGCCACTGATAGATTATTATTGCCTTTAAGTAGTTTACATTTGTAAGTTTGTTGATTGGTTGATTAAGTTGCTTAGGTTGAATAAGTTAATTGGTTTTTTTCTTTACTGAAATGTAAAACAATGCCCGCAATTCAACTTAATCAACTGCTCACTCAATCAACCTAATCAACTTTAAATGAAATGATACTTACAAAATCAAAAAGCAAACTGGTAACCGTGGTCATCCATTTATTAATTTGGGCGGTTTTCGGGACGATCTATTTCACCCAGCCATTGTCGTGGCGGATCTCGGTGCCCTACCAGTTGTGGGTAAAAAATGGGCTTATTTTAGCCCTGCTTGTGGTAGCTTATTATCTCAACGCAATAGTATTGGTGCCCCGGTTTTTGTTGAAAAACCACACGGGCCTTTATATGCTAATTGTTTTGGGAGTTGTGGCGGTAGTAGTTTTTTTAAACAGCTATTTTGATTACTGGCTAAACCTGCATCAATTAATTGACGAAGCGTTTCACAAACAGGGGCCGCCAAGGCATCACAGGCCACCGGGCCATCAATGGGATATCAGTATGATCGTCGCCATGGTAAGCACATGCGCGTTGGTGATCGGCATAAGCACAAGTATTATTACCATACAAAAATGGCAAAACGATAAGCAAAAACACCAGGAAATGGAACAGGATAAGATCAGTTCTGAACTGTCATTCCTGAAGGCGCAGATCAACCCTCATTTCTTTTTCAATACTTTAAATAATATTTATGCGCTTACGCTGGTCAATGTGGATACTTCCCGCAAAGCTATTCACCAGCTTTCGCGGATGATGCGGTATGTATTGTACGATACCCAAAACACCACGACGCAGCTGAGCCAGGAGATCGCTTTTGTGAAAGATTATATCAGCCTGATGCAATTACGTTTGACCGATGCGGTTAAAATTAATTATTCTTCGCCGGCAATATTAAGGGATGTCGCGATTGCACCCATGATATTTTTACCATTTGTGGAAAATGCTTTTAAACACGGCGTAAGTGCCACGCAGCCCAGCTATATCAATATTAATATCAGCCAGCAAAACTCCTCGGTTGAATTAAAGGTGGTGAATACGATTATTAAGGAACAAAATAATAACTTAGAGGCAGGCAGCGGTATCGGCCTTAACAATACCCGGCGCAGGCTTGACCTGTTATACCCGGGCAAATACGAATTAAAAATTGAAGAAGACCACACCGAAAATATTTATTCCGTTCATTTAACGCTCCACCTGTCATGATATTAAATTGCATAGCTGTTGACGATGAACCCCTGGCCCTGGGCCTGGTTAGTTCATTTATTGAACAAACACCTTTTTTGAACCTGGTTGGCCGGTTTTCAAGTGCGGTGGATGCCTTAAAGGCCATCCATTCACAAAAAATAGATGTGTTGTTCCTCGATATTCAAATGCCTGATTTGAACGGGATTGAACTGGCACGCGTGCTGGATAACAGCAAGGCCAATAAACCACGTATCATATTTACTACAGCCTACAACCAGTTCGCGCTGGAAGGCTATAAAGTTGACGCGCTTGACTACCTGTTAAAGCCATTTAACTACGAAGAGTTTTTGCATGCCGCCACCAGGGCTTTAAATTATGCCGAACTGGTTGAAAAATCAAATGCCCCTGCTGCAGCGGCAACCTCCGCGGCTGGTGTTGCGGAAGAACGCTTAGAGGATGAATACCTGTTTTTAAAGGTAGAATACCAACTGGTGCGTATCTCCTTAAATGATATTTTGTATATTGAAGGCTTAAAGGATTATGTAAAAGTTTGGCTGAAGAGCGCCGAAAAGCCCATTCTTTCGTTAACCAGCCTGAAATCGCTTGAAGAAAAATTGCCGTCGAAAAAATTTATGCGCGTTCACAGGTCCTTTATCGTATCGCTCGATAAAATAAATTCTATTACCCGCAACGCATTGCAAATAGGAAAAGTCAATATTACCGTTGGCGATCAGTATAAAGAAGCGTTCAGCCAGTTTTTGAGCAAATGGGTTTAGTTAGGTTGTAAATGTTGTAAGGTTGAAAAGTTAGAATGATGCTTCGCCGATATAATATTAACCCGAAATGCGCAAAGGTTTAAAAATATTAGTGATTGATTGAAGATTTTTGCATCCAAACAAAATACTGACCAGTTGCGGCCGCTGGTAGCAAATTTGAGGAAAAGGCCAATTATGACACAAGGAAAATAATGATATTAAATCTATTGACAATACTATTAAACAAAGCGATTATCTTTGCCCGCTTACTTATTCTTTTTACTCACCACAATTTAATGAACTTCAGTAAAAGTCGACACCGCGCATATGGCGCTCAAATAACACCAGGCAGTGTGCAAAAATTAACGATAGTGGTTTTAATGCCCTGTTTGTTGTTTTTATTTTCGTGCGGGAATAAGAATGCGCAGAAGAATGCCATGTTTGCACAGGGGCCCGGCACCTACAAAGTAGTTACCCTGCAGCCCCGGACGGTAACTTTGAGTACCGACTACCCCGCAAGTATCCAGGGCTTACAAAACATTGAGATAAGGCCTAAAGTTGACGGCTATATTGAAAAGATCTTTGTTGATGAAGGATCGCTGGTAAAAAAAGGGCAGCTGTTATTTAAAATAAACGCCCCGCAATATGAGCAGGATGTACGTACCGCCCAGGCCGGCATTAAAACCGCCGAAGCCGATGTAAATACTGCCACGTTGCAGGTGAACAAAGTGAAGCCGCTGGTTGAAAAAGACATCATCAGCCATTATGAACTTGAATCGGCGCAACTGACCTTGCAAACTAAGGAAGCAGCGCTTGCACAAGCCAGAGCGGCGCTGGAAAACGCCAGGATCAACCTGGGGTACACCACTATTTTAAGCCCTGTGGATGGCGTTATTGGTTCGCTGCCCTATAAGCTTGGAAGCCTGGTTTCAGCTACCACAGCTGAACCTTTAACCACGGTTTATAACACAGCGAACGTTTATGCTTATTTTGCGATGAACGAAAAGCAATTGCTTGATTTTACCCGCGACAGCACCGGTAATACCAGCTTTAAATCGAAATTAAATAAAATCCCCCAGGTTACCCTGGTACTTTCAGATGGAACGATATACGACTACAAAGGTAAAGTGGAAACCGTAAACGGGTTGATCAATACCACAACCGGTTCGGCAAATTTCAGGGCTGGCTTCGCTAACCCCAAAGGGCTTTTGCGCAGCGGCAGCAGTGCATCGGTTCGGATACCTAAAACAGTGAAAGATGCCATTATTGTACCTCAAAACGTTACCTACGAATTGCAGGACAAGCGTTTTGTATTCGCAGTAGATAATCAAAACAAGGTAAAGAATGTCGCGATCACTGTAATGGAAAATACACCGGGGCAGTTTTACATTGTAACCGGCGGATTGAAAAGCGGAGATCGGATCATTGCCGAAGGCGCAAATAATATAAAAGACGGTACAGAAATTAAACCTGTTGAAGTTAGCGCTGAATCGGTTTATAAAGATCTGAAATAAGACCCGATTAACGTAGAGACGCAATATTTTGCGTCTCTACGCTTACAAATAATTATACATTCAGGCAAAATCTGAGACGCAAAGTTTTGCGTCTCTACATGAAAATAATATGCTAAAAAGATTCATTGAGCGCCCTGTACTTTCCACAGTTATTTCGGTGCTGCTGGTTATTCTGGGTATCATCGGGTTAATCAACCTGCCGATCTCGCAATACCCCGATATCGCACCTCCAACTGTAAATGTATCTGCTAATTATAGCGGTGCCAACGCGGATGTGGTACTTAAAAGTGTGATCATCCCGCTGGAGGAACAGATCAACGGCGTGGAAAACATGACCTACATGACCTCGTCTGCAGGTAATGACGGCTCCGCTTCCATCCAGATCTTCTTTAAAGTAGGCACCAACCCCGACCTGGCCGCAGTAAACGTTCAGAACCGCGTGGCGAGGGCAACCAGCCTGTTGCCCCAGGTAGTAACGCAGGCGGGTGTTACCGTTACCAAAAGCCAGAACAGTAACCTGCTGATATTTACCTTATACAGCAAGGATAAAACTTATGATGCCACTTTTTTACAGAATTATGCAAAGATAAACCTGGTGCCTGATATACAGCGTGTAAACGGTGTGGGTACGGTTCAGATCTTCACCCAAAGGGATTATTCTATGCGGATCTGGCTGAAGCCTGATGTAATGTCAAGATACGGGCTGGTACCGGATGATGTTACCCAGGCTTTGAACGACCAGAATATTGAGGCCGCGCCTGGCAAGTTTGGTGAAAATAGCAATGAATCATTTCAATACGTAATAAGGTATACCGGCCGCTTAAAAAGCGCGAAAGAATTTGGTGATATCGTGCTTAGATCAGCAGGTAAAGGGCAATTGCTCCGGTTAAGTGACGTGGCACGTATTGAATTAGGCGCGCAGGATTACTCAGTGGACCTGCGGGCTAATGGCAAGCCTGCGATCGGTGTGGGTATATCCCAGGCGGCGGGCTCCAATGCCCGTAATGTGATCAATGACACAAAGGTCATTTTAGAAACAGCCCGCGCGGCTTTTCCTAAAGGCATCGACATGATCTACATGGTTGACGCTAATGAATACCTTAACGCCTCTATCGACAAGGTGATCCACACGCTGATAGAAGCCTTTATCCTGGTATTTATCGTGGTATTTATTTTCCTGCAGGATTTTCGTTCAACGCTTATCCCGGCCATAGCGGTACCGGTGGCTATTGTGGGCACGTTCTTCTTTTTAAACCTGTTCGGTTTCACCATCAACCTGCTTACGCTTTTTGCCATGGTGCTTGCCATTGGTATTGTGGTGGACGACGCTATTGTAGTGGTTGAGGCAGTGCATGCCAAGCTGGATAAAGGCTATAAATCTGCCCGAAAGGCTTCAGTTGACGCCATGAGCGAGATCGCGGGCGCAATTGTGTCCATTACGCTGGTAATGTCGGCGGTGTTTTTGCCGGTTACGTTTATTACCGGGTCTACAGGGGTGTTTTATAAGCAGTTTGGTATAACGCTGGCGGTGGCTATCTTACTTTCCGCAGTGAACGCGTTAACCCTTAGCCCTGCACTTTGTGCGATATTATTAAGACCACATTCCGAAGAAGAAAAGAAAAAGCGGTTTTTCAACTTTTTCTATCACCGCTTTGATGTGGTTTTTGACTCAGTAAAAAAGAGATACGAACGTTCGGTCGGGTTTTTGGCCGGCAAAAAATGGATAGTGGTGGTTGTGATTGTTCTTTTTGCGGCATCGTTGGCCTTCCTGATCAAAACCACGCCTTCCAGTTTTGTACCAAGCGAGGATCAGGGTACTATTTTTGCCAGTGTAAGTTTACCACCTGCCGCGGGTCTGCAACGTACCCAGGCCATTACCAAAAAGATTGATAGCATAGCCCATACATTGCCGGCAGTAAAAAATACGCTGCAAATAGTTGGCTTTAACTTTTTGGCCGGCAGTGGCAGCGCCTACGGCATGGTGATCGTTAAGCTTAAAACCTGGGACGACAGGCCGCATGATAATATCGAAAGTGTCATCGGGCAGCTTTATGCTAAGACAGGAAACCTTCATGAGGCTAAAATATTCTATTTCTCGCCGCCCACCATCCAGGGCTTTGGCGCAGGTAATGGCTTTACTTTCCAGTTGCAGGACAAGGGCGGGAACAGTATGGCCGACATCTTTAAAGTTTCCAATGAATTTCTGGCTGCATTAAACAAACGCCCCGAAATTCAAAATACCAATACTTCTTTCAATCCTAATTTTCCGCAGTACCAGGTGGCAGTGAATGTGCCAAAATGCAAAGAAGCCGGTATTTCCGTTAATTCGGTGGTAACCACACTCCAGGGGTACTATGGCGGCTTATACGCTTCCAACTTTAACCAGTTTGGCAAGCAGTTCCGCGTAATGGTACAGGCCGATTATGCTTACCGTGCCAACGCTACCGGTTTGAGCAAAATATTTGTGAGGAGCGCCGATGGTACCATGGCGCCTATTACCGAATTTATCACACTAACAAAAGTTTCCGGCCCCGAGGCAATCCAAAGGTTCAATTTATTTACCGCGGTTTCTGTTAACGGGCAGCCCAAACCGGGCTACAGTACAGGTGATGCGATCAATGCCATTAAAGCTGTCGCCGCCGAGAAGCTTCCACCAAGTTACGGTTATGATTTTTCGGGCCTTACCCGCGAGGAAATTGCCTCCGGCACGCAATCGCTTTACATCTTTATGCTTTGCCTGGTATTTGTTTACTTTTTATTGAGTGCCCAGTATGAAAGCTATGTTTTGCCTTTTGCAGTTTTATTGTCGTTACCAATAGGTTTAACCGGTACTTATTTGTTCGCCAGGATCTTCGGTATCGACAGCAATATTTATGTACAGATCTCGCTCATTATGCTCATCGGCTTGTTATCAAAGAATGCGATACTGATCGTTGAATTTGCACTCGACCGCAGGCGAGCCGGAATGCCGATTGTACAGGCGGCTATTGAAGGCGCTGAAGCCCGTTTGAGGCCGATTTTAATGACCTCCTTCGCGTTTATCTTCGGTATTATGCCATTGATGTTTGCAACCGGTGCCGGTGCGCTGGGTAACCGCTCCATCGGTACAGGTGCAGTTGGTGGCATGCTGATCGGTACCGTATTCGGCATATTTGCCATCCCGGTACTGTTCATCATTTTCCAAACTTTCCAGGAAAAACTCCGTAGCAAAAGGCACCATGATGAGGATGAAGAAGAAATAACAACTGCCGGTTAATATCCGGGACGAAAAGAAATTGACAATGCGTAAATCCATTATAAAATATATCCTGTTTATAACCGCCCTTACCGGCGCTTCATTATCGTGCAAGGTAACCAAGCCTTTTCAGGATGCCGGTACGGTAACGAACGACTTGTATCGCGGGCAAAATTCAACAGATACAACTACTATTGCCACGCTGCCCTGGGGAAGCCTTTTTGCTGACACGATATTAAATGGCTTAATAAAGGAAGGGCTTTATAATAACCTGGACTTGAAAACAGCTATTCAAAAAATAGCCGAGGCACAGGCAGCACTCGGGCAAGCCAGCGGGGCGCTATTACCCTCATTAAGCGGTAATGCCACCGTTACCCGTTCGAAGCAGTCGGCGGCCAGTTTAAACTTACCGGCTGGTTATTCGGTTAATGCTTCAACAACATCCTACCAGCTTGGTTTAAGCTCATCGTGGGAAGCGGATATCTGGGGTAAGCTTGGCAGCGCCAAAAAAGCCGCTTATGCCAATTTATTGCAAAGTGATGCCGCAAAAAGGGCGGTGCAAACCCAACTGATCGCTGATATTGCTAATAACTATTATAATTTGCTGGCGCTTGATAAACAATTGGAGATTACCAACCAGGCGGTGCAATTCCGTATAAAAGATGTGGAAACCATGAAGGCCCTGAAAGAGGGCGATGTGGTTACCGGCGCTGCCGTAGTACAAAGCGAAGCCAACCGTTATGCTGCCGAGGTTGCGATCCCCGATATTAAACGCAGCATCCGCGAAACAGAGAATGCCATCGATCTGCTGCTTGGCCGTCCGCCGGGCGTGGTAAACCGCGCCAAACTGGACGACCAGAAGCCAGTAAGTAACCTGCAAACCGGCATTCCGTCGCAGTTATTACAAAACCGCCCTGATATACAGCAGGCTCAATACGCTTTCAGGGCTGCTTTTGAAAATACCAATCAGGCACGCACTTACTTTTACCCGGCACTTACCATTACTGCAGCGGGCGGTTTCTCCAATTTAACGCTGAAGGATTTTTTCGTCAATTCAATTTTCTACAATATTGCCGCTGGCTTAACCCAGCCTATTTTTAACCATGGCATTAATAAAGCAAGGTTAAAAACAGCCCAGGCGCAGCAAATGGAGGCGCTTAATAATTTTCAGCAAACGTTATTGGTGGCAGGGCAGGAGGTATCCAACGCGCTTTATGCTTACCAGACAGGTATTGAAAAGGATACCGCAAGAACGAAAGAGATTGAAGCATTAACTAAATCGGTTGATTATACCGAACAACTATTGCGGTACAGCTCGGCAACCAATTATAACGACGTGCTCATTGCTGAACAATCATTGCTGGCTGCGCGGATCAGCGGTATTAACGACCGCTTGCAACAGTTACAGGCAATTGTGAACTTGTACCGGGCGCTTGGTGGTGGGTGGAGATAAATGTCTTTGGTTGTTTTGATAATGTTTGCTATTTTTAAACTGAATAGCTGTAATAAGTTATAGCGTTTAAAAGCCTTGTCAATTTCAACTCAATAAATGAAAATTCGCGAAATAGTTAATATTACCGTTCTCGTTTTAATACCGGCATCATTAATTTATTCAGGTGTTTCTACCTACCTGCATCACCGTTGTGCAAATAGCTTTGGACCTGAATTTAATGAAAAACGAAAGGAACTGCATATTCCAATAATTCCTGCAGACTGGCCGGTTTACCATAAAGATGAAAATTCGACGATCTGGCAGGAGCCGAAGGTCAAAAAAGGACACGGTTTCAAATTGGTAGCTTATAACGGTTGCGAATTAGACCTTGAAGAAGATCATTTTTATTTTAGTTCAAAAAAATTGCAGGACACGGTTTTAACAATGGATCATAGCTATGTTAACTCCCAACGAAAAAGAGATTCTACAGTTTTCACATTACATATAGGTAACCGACTTGATACTATCAGGCGGAAACAAGCCGACAGTATTTTTACTGCCTATAAAATAAATAAGGATTATTGAGGTAATTTAATTAGGTGTAAATTAGCATTAATAAAATTACTGCCATGGAAGAAGAAATCTGCAAACATCTTACTGCTATAAAACACCTTAAACATGCAAAAGACTATGTATGTGAAGAGTGTGTAAAAACACATGATACCTGGATGCACCTGCGTACCTGCCAGGAATGCGGCGTGACGCTTTGCTGCGACAGTTCGCCCAACCAGCATGCCAGCAAACATGCCCATGCAAGTGGCCACCCCGTAGTGATCTCTGCCGAACCCGGCGAACGCTGGCTGTGGTGTTATGTGGATGAGGAAATGGTGGAGTATTAGTCGAAAGTACTCCGTTATTAGTTTCGCAACTAACTGGTGTCATGTCATTAATAAATTGACGTTAAGGCTTTATCAGCACTGCTTAAAAATACCGGGAGGAGGTTATATAAAATAGTGTAAACCCTATTTTAATAAATAAGCATATAAATAACTCATTATTAAATATTTACAAAATGAAAGCCCTTGAATGTGTAAACCTTTTGTAAACCCTTTTTGCGTTCAATGAACTTGTAGATTGACGATTGGTCAATTTATAGTTGACACGACATCAGGCTAGAAAAAAAATAAAAGCCGGT
>NZ_CAIWNH010000373.1 GCF_903913935.1 uncultured Mucilaginibacter sp. | reverse complement strand
TATTAGTGTAGTCGCAGACTACAAGCATAATAGTCCGTAGATACAATCTACGGACAGCAGGGGGCGGGTCAAAATATATTGATGCTGCAAACCATTTTTTCGGGCAACACCCACATTTAAAATAGTTTAATATGGTATTAGGACATGTAATATTTTCTTTTGACAACAAGTACAGTATGTATCGCAATTTAAAGTTAAATGAATGTGATAAATACAGTGACAATTATACAATTAACAGGATAGATCCTGAAATTAAGATAAAGACCAAAAAGCACATTTCATGTACTTATGATAATTTCACTATTGTTTCCGATCAATTCAAAGCGTTTTGTGAGCAGGAAGGTTATGAAGGATTGGAGTTTGTAACGTTACCGAACTCCTCCGGTTTTTTCTGGTTTAAAATTCTTAACGTTATCAAATTGGATGAAAAAGGCCATAGAAAAGGATTTAGTGGAATACAATTTATCAACTATAACGAACAATGTCACGGTTATGAATCAATAATCGGTGTCTCCCCTGTATTTTTAAAAGTAAAGGAGTTAATCCCTGATGGCTTTTATCGAAGTGATTTGTGTTTTGGAAGTTTTGCGGCTAAAACGCCTGCGCAAATAATCGGAATAGAAACCTTGAAAAAGTTGAAAGCCGCTGGTTTTAAAGGGATGGACACAAGTGAAATAATGGATAAATACGATTAAAACAATTTGATAGTGTATAGAAATTGAATAATGATAAAAAAATATAGTATTGGATTATTGGTAATGTTTAATATGCTGGCAAGTTATGGTCAAATTAAACCCCGCTGTGCGTAGTTTGCGTGGATCGCTGTCCGAATGTCTGTGACTTCGGACGGTTATGCCTGCAGTTTGCAACTGCAGTGACGAATGTAAGATAATAGCAAGAACCTGGCCGCGCGCCGGGCTTTGTTTATATAAAAGTTCACTACAAGGTTGTTTATTTAAGCAAATACCATAGAAAAGTGCTGACACGATCCTGTCAATGACAAAATTTTGTCAGCCGTTAATTTGTTGGTTATCAGTTTTGTAGCGTTTTGTAGCAGTTGTAGCACTTGTAGCGCACGCTACATAATTGTATGGGCGACATTTATTAAATACCACCCGCTTATGCTATCCTCTTCAGTGGGATAATCCGGGCAATCAAATGCATTGAACTTCTGATGCCCTGCTGACAGATAAGGCAGGCCGTTATAGTGCCCGTACAGAATATTTAAAATTTCCCGGCGCTTCGCGTTAGCGATTGCAATGAAAAGCCCGCAGCTCCGGTAAAAAACAATAAAAAAAGCCTTAAATTCACCGGGCGAGGACTTGTAATGGAAAGCGCGGTCCCCTTTTTCTACCCCAGCCTACCGGCAGGCAGGAAAAGGGGGAAACGCCCACATTTCCTAAACCTTTACCACCACGTATAACTTTACCAAGGTACCTTAATTAGTACTTTTATAAAAAGCGACAAATCACCACGAACCATTAGCATTTCAGGAATTAATTTTTATCTTCAAAAGTTCAAAAAATCACATGAAAAAAATAGTTCTTTCCACCTTTTTACTGGCGGCAGCACTTACAAGCTTCGCACAGGATGTAAACAAACTCATCAGCCAGTATGATGTTACGCGCATCATCAGCACCCTTGCCGCGGATGATATGCAGGGCCGGGCCACTTTTACGCCTGGGATTGAAAAAGCCGCGCAGTTTATTGAAAGTGAATACAAAAACATTGGCCTTAAGCCATTGGCTGGTGATGACGGCTTCCGCCAAAATTTTAGCATGACGCATTCTACCCCGGTTAATTTGGGCGTTACCATCAATGGCAAAGCTATTGGCGCCGACAGCGTTTTTGCCAACACCAGCGCAGCCGCTTTAAACTGGAGTACCAACCCGGATGTGGAAATAGTAAAACTAACAGCCGATAAAACCTTCCGTACGGAGTACAGGGCTTATGTTAGCAGCGGCAAAAAACTGCTGATATTGGTGGACCCTAAGTTTGCCGATATATTTAAAATGCTGAAAGGGCGCCTGCAAAATGGATCGGTGAGCCTTAAACCCAATGATGGCCAGGCGCTGGTTTTTGTATTGGGCAATCATGATGACCTTAAAACCTTTGAGGTAAACTACACCGGTAAGAAAGAACAATTACCCCTGTTTAACGTCGCGGGGATCATCCCGGGGAAGACAAAACCCAATGAATATGTAGTTTTCTCGGGCCACTACGATCATTTAGGTATCCTGAAACCGGTAAAAGGCGATAGCATTGCCAATGGCGCGGATGATGACGCCTCGGGTACTACCGCGGTAATTGAATTGGCCAGGTATTTTAAAAAACTGGACAACAATGCCCGCACCCTGGTATTTGTTGCCTTTACAGCCGAAGAGATCGGCGAATATGGCTCCCAGTATTTTGCAACTACGGTAGAGCCGGATAAAGTGGTAGCGATGTTTAATATCGAAATGATTGGCAAGGCTGCCAAATTTGGAGAAAATTCAGCCTTTATTACCGGGTATGAGCGTTCGGATTTTGGTCCTATCCTGCAAAAAAATCTCGAAGGCACCGCCTTTAAGTTTTTCCCGGACCCATACCCGGAGCAGGACCTGTTTTACCGCAGCGATAATGCTTCCCTGGCAAGGGTAGGCGTACCGGCCCATACCATCTCCACCGACCAGATCGATAAGGATAAACTGTATCACACCGTTGGGGACGAGGTAAGCACACTGGATATGGGTAATATTACGGCAACCATCCGGGCAATAGCGTTAAGTTCAAGAACCATTGTATCCGGTGATGACACGCCGAAGCGGGTGGCGAAACTGGAAAGATAATATGGCCTCACCCCGGCCCTCTCCAAAGGAGAGGAAGCAAAGAATAGTTAAATTAAATCTTCTTTTTTTCAAGTCCTCTCCTTTGGAGAGGATGAGTGAGGGCTGCGCCGTTTAGGTGAGGCGAAAGAAGTGTTTTTAAATAGAAATTATCGGCTATTAGAATCTATATGGAAGAAAAATCACCTATCATCCCGGATGTTGCCGTTAAAGGCATTGCTACCGGCCTTTGTATGATGGCATTTTTTAATTTGCTGTGGGCAGGGATAGCATATGGCGGATTAAAAACGACCAACTGGTGGTTTTTATTGATCGCATTCCCGGCCCTGAGTTTATTGTTTGTCATCAATGCTGTAAAACTGTTTGGCATGGCCAAATATTACCCTAAACTAACTTCCGAAGCGGATCTGGCGGAAGAAAAGCGGATGGGTAAATGGTTCGGTATCATCTTTGGTGCTGAAGGTTTGGGTATTTTTATAGGGATCAATGTGGTGATCAATTTAGGTTACCCTCAATTAACTATCCCGGTACTCGCGCTGGTGGTTGGATTGCATTTCTTTCCGTTGGCCAAAGTATTTAAACGCACCATCGATTATTACCTGGCAAGCTGGAGCACCATCATCGCTGTTTTATCCATCGTTTTAACGCTCAATAAAACCCTTTCGGAAAATGGGATGCTTGCTTTTACCGGTGTGGGTATTGCAATAGCTACTTCAGGTTACGGGATCTACATGCTGCTGAGCGGCTGGGCGCTGCCTAAGCAAGCTACGGGTTAGTTTTATTGAAAGGAGAATCATGCTAAAACTTTCAATGCCGCGGAAGCGCAATTAATGCCATCAATAGCGGCAGAAATAATACCTCCGGCATAACCGGCGCCTTCGCCGCAGGGGAATAAACCGCTTACCTGCGGGTGCTGCAGGGTTTCCTTATCCCTCGGTACTTTAACCGGCGATGAAGTACGCGATTCAACCCCTACCAATATGGCCTCGTTGGTATAATAGCCCTTCATTTTACGGCCGAAAACAGGTAGGGCTT
The DNA here is from genome assembly GCF_903913935.1 of uncultured Mucilaginibacter sp. Taxonomy (GTDB): domain Bacteria; phylum Bacteroidota; class Bacteroidia; order Sphingobacteriales; family Sphingobacteriaceae; genus Mucilaginibacter. The sequence goes on along the minus strand of NZ_CAIWNH010000373.1, from coordinate 10,673 downwards.
TGCGCAGGCGTTCGTTGATCCAGCCGGGTAATACCTCCTTTAAGGCCACGCTTTTTGTGCCGGGCAAGTAGGAATTGAGGGGCAGATTGCCTGATACCCGGTTTTCCGCAAAATCTACCATGCGCTGAGCCGGGGCAACCAAATGGCCGCCGCCAAAATTGTATGCTACTTTTTCTATTTGCTGCTGAAAACGGAGCATCCGTAACGGATCATTTTCATCCCCTTTAACATCCTCTAAATTAACCTGCACCACCGTGCCCGAATTGGCAAAAGGGTTATTCCGTTTGGAGGGGCTCCATCCGTTTACTACTATTTCATTCAGATCCGTAGCACATGGGGCAATAATGCCGCCTGGGCACATGCAGAATGAAAATACGCCGCGGTTATCCACCTGTTCCACCAGGTTATAATAGGAGGGCGGCAGATCAGGTCCGCGGTGTTCGCAATGGTATTGGGCCTGGTCAATGATCTCCTGCGGGTGTTCTATCCTCACACCCAGGGCAAAGGGTTTTGCTTCTATCAATATGTTTTGCCGGTACAGCATTTCAAAAATATCCCTTGCGGAGTGGCCGGTGGCCAGGATGACGGCATCCGCCATTATTTTATCGCCAGATGCCAGTTGCACGCCTTTAATTTTGCCGAAATCAACCAAAAGGCTGCTCACTTTGGCATCAAAATACACTTCGCCACCGGCGTTCAGTATGCTGTCTTTTATGGAGGTGATGATCTGCGGTAATTTATTGGTGCCGATATGCGGGCGGGCATCTATCAAAATATCTTCCGTAGCGCCATGCACCACAAAGGTTTTTAATACGGCATTTACATCGCCCCGTTTGGTGGAACGCGTATAAAGCTTCCCATCTGAATAGGTGCCCGCACCACCCTCACCAAAGCAATAATTGGATTCGGGGTTAACAATTCCCTGTTTGTTGATATTGGCCAGGTCGCGGCGGCGTTGCTTCACATCTTTGCCGCGTTCTAAAATGATGGGTTTTAAACCCAGCTCGATACAGCGCAAAGCGGCGAATAACCCGGCAGGACCTGCGCCGATAATGATCACTGGTTTGCCGTTCTTTACATCCGGGTAATTCACCGTAAAAGTTTCGGGTACATAAACCTCATCCAAAAACACCTGTACCTGCATGCGGTAAAGCACCTTACGGCCACGGGCATCGATGGATCGTTTAAGAATTTTTAAAGCGCTTATTTTTTGTGGGGAGATATTTAAAGCTGTCGCGGCAATCTTTTTTAATGCAGCTTCATCTTCCTGCTGTCCGCCTTCAGGCGGGCAAACAATTTCAATTTCTTTGATCATGGGGTTTGCCGGGTTTTTATCCCGGATGCGGCAAAGGTAGGGAAAATCAGGAAGAAGACATTACGCGTCCATAATGGATAAAATTATTTTCACTGCAACCTATTGCACAATTCCGTGGTCTTATTAATATAAAACCGTTAGCCGATTTGAAATATGAACGTTGAGTACAGTGCCTGGAAACTGGCAGCAAAGAAATTGGCAAATGAAGCGTCGGCTGAGGAATTACGAAAATTAGATGAACTATTAAGGCTGCACCCGGATATAAAGGGGAAAGCTGCTCTTTTATTTGAATGGTGGGATAGTGGGACCGGATGAACTATTGAACCCGGCAATCAAGGCTTTTCAAAAAAATATTGGAACGGATAAAGGATGGTGACCAGGCAGTAAACGCTGCAGAGCGTTTGTTAGGCGATCAGCCGGATAAAAAATAAATTGGCGGGCATGTCTGTCATTGCCGCTCAAACTGATGGTAAAATCATTTCCCAGCCGCGAAGAATACGATGAAACCACCAGCGGTGAGTTTAAACTTAGTGAAACACTGCCGCCAAATCAATAAATCAAAAGCCCGGTCTGCAAAAACAAACCGGGCTTTACGCTATAGGTATAAAACTTCTTTAGCTTTAAAACTAAATTTTAATTTCGGACTTTACTGACTTCAATTAGCAATACTGTTCAAACGCGTTGATCAGGTTGTCGGCGATCATTTGTGCCGGGCGGCCTTCAATCTGGTGGCGCTCAATAATATGTACCAGTTTGCCATCTTTAAATAAAGCCATTGCAGGCGAAGATGGAGGGTAAGGCAGCATGTATGCACGTGCTTTGTTAACCGCGTCAGCTTCCATTCCGGCAAATACAGTTACCAGCCTGTCAGGATGTTTGGCGTTTTGTGCAGCTATCCTGGCAGCTGGGCGCGCATTGGCAGCAGCGCAGCCGCAAACCGAGTTTACCATTACAAATACTGTTCCTTCGCTTTCAACAGCTTTGGTAACAGCTTCAGGGTCTTTCAATTCTTCAAACCCAACCCTGGTCAGTTCTTCCCGCATGGGGGCTACTAAATATTCCGGATACATTGTTTCTTTTTCTAAATTTCAATACAAAATTAACAAATCATTATGAGTTACCATTAAATTTAAGAATAATAACATTGTGCTGACGGAGTGGGAAGGTGTGAAAGTCCGAAAGTCGGGAAAGTCAGGAAAGTCAGTAAAGTCTGAAAGAAGCTGCAACGAGTTTTAATTATTTTTGACCTATACACAAGAAGTATTTTGTCTTCCGGACTTTCGGACTTCCCGTCTTCCCGTCTTAATACAAATTTAATATTGTATTTACCGGCCTAATCCTTATATTGCCGACCCTAATTATAAAATTGTAATGAAGCGTAAGCCTTCTGACATCAGTACTGTAATTATAGTAAACAAAAACAGCGAGCCCAAAACGCTGCAAATTAAAACCCTGCATATTACCCGGCTAAGGCACTACGCTGCTACTATACTGTCTGTTATCGTTATACTTAGCGGCACAATTATTTATTTACGGGCTGTAAACGACCGCAAGGATGCCGAAGAAAAACAGCTCCAGGCGCAGATCGTAAAACTTAAAGGCGCCGTTCCGGCTCCTGTAGTAGCTGATAAAAAACCCGCTAACGCGCAAAGTTATATCCAGTCGATTGAAGGGAAGCTGCAAAAAATTAATGATTACTTAAAGAAACGTGGCTTAAAGGGTTTTTCAACAAAAGCGGTTGGCGGAAGCGGCAATGCCGATGATGCTAAGCTAACTGATGATGAAACCTACTCCTTATACAATGAATATTTAGACCGCCTGGTGCATTCAGTTGCTTTTACACCAATGGGGTATCCGCATATCAGTTCATTAACCTCCTATTTCGGTTACCGCAGCGATCCGTTTAATTCGGCCCACGCGGAGTTTCATCCTGGTATCGACTTTAAAGGAACGAAAGGTGATGCTGCCCGTTGTACCGCAAATGGCAGGGTGGTTTTTGCGGGATGGTATGGTGGCTATGGTAACTGTGTACGCATAGCCCACATGAACAATTACGAAACCCTATACGGCCATTTATCAAGGATCAGCGTAAAGGTGGGCGAAGAGGTGACCGTAGGAGAAAAGATAGGCGAAGTTGGTTCAACAGGCCACTCAACCGGTACTCATTTACATTACGAGGTTCGTAAGGACGGCAAAGCAATAAACCCGATCAGTTTTCTTAATCTCAGCAAATAAACCTTACAGGACATGTCAATATTTTCAAAAAAAGACAAAGTAACGCTCGACCTGCAGTCTATCTCAACCCTCATCAGCGAAGGAAGTATTTTAGACGGTAATTTGAAGGCACCTGCTTTTGCCAGGATTGACGGACAGGTAACCGGTGATGTAATGGTAGATGAAGGCCTGATCCTGGGCGAGAAAGGATCTATCCTGGGGAATATCATTACTAAAGAAATGGTGGTATACGGTATGATCACCGGTAACATCCAGACAAATTCCCTTGAAATAAAAGCCTCGGGCAAAATAAGCGGCGAAATAAGGACCCAAACCTTAGTTGTTGAAAATGGCGCTGTTTATAATGGTAGCCTTTCCATGACACAAAACCACAAACTGGCCCAAAGCCAGAGTCATAAGCTGTCGCAGCCGAAACCAAAAATGATTGAGGTTTAGGCATTCATTTGCTGTGCCTGCTCTATTACTGTTAATTTATCAATTAAATTACAATTTCATTACTTAAAACGCCGGTAAAGCAGCGCACAGGAAAAACTATAATTTCCTTTTCATCGTATTATAAGTTAAATTTGCAAAAAAAATCAAAAATCGCATGTCAGCAGTAGAAACCGCGTACGTAAAATTTAAAGTAAAGGACTTTTCACTGGCTCAGTGGGGCCGTAAAGAGATTGAACTGGCTGAGGCCGAAATGCCGGGTTTAATGGCCCTGCGCCAGGAGTATGGCCCATCTAAAATATTAAAAGGCGCACGCATTGCAGGTTGCCTTCACATGACCATACAAACAGCCGTTTTAATTGAAACATTGATTGAACTGGGCGCCGAAGTTACCTGGTCATCATGCAATATCTTCTCCACCCAGGATCACGCTGCTGCCGCTATTGCTGCTGCCGGCACTTCTGTTTACGCCTGGAAAGGCATGAACTCCGAAGAATTTGACTGGTGCATTGAACAAACTTTATTTTTTGGCGAAGACCGCCAACCGTTGAACATGATTTTAGATGACGGCGGCGATTTAACCAATATGGTGCTGGATAAATATCCTGAACTGATTGCCGGTATTAAAGGTTTATCAGAAGAAACCACTACCGGTGTACACCGTTTATATGAGCGTATGAAAGCAGGTACACTGCCGATGCCCGCTATTAACGTTAACGACTCGGTTACCAAATCGAAATTTGATAATAAATATGGTTGCCGCGAATCTTTGGTTGATGCCATCCGCCGTGCTACTGATGTAATGATGGCCGGTAAAGTGGCTGTTGTTTGCGGTTATGGCGACGTAGGTAAAGGCTCTGCCGATTCATTACGCAACGCTGGTGTACGCGTTATCGTTACTGAGATCGACCCGATATGCGCCTTACAGGCTGCTATGGAAGGCTTTGAAGTGAAGAAACTTGGCACCGCAATTACCGAAGCTGATATTGTAGTCACTGCTACAGGTAATAAAAACATCGTTCGCGAAGCGCATTTCCGCGCGTTGAAAGATAAAGCGATCGTTTGCAATATCGGTCACTTTGATAACGAGATCGACATGGCCTGGTTAAACGGCGCATATGGCGACACTAAAATTGAAATTAAACCACAGGTGGATAAATATACCATTAACGGTAAAGACCTGATCGTATTGGCTGAAGGCCGTTTGGTAAACTTAGGCTGCGCTACCGGTCACCCAAGCTTTGTAATGAGCGCTTCATTCACCAACCAAACCCTGGCCCAAATTGAACTTTGGACCAACGGCGGAAGCTACGAAAACAAGGTTTACACTTTGCCAAAAAATCTGGACGAAAAAGTTGCCCGTTTACACCTTGCCAAAATTGGTGTTGAACTGGAAGTTTTAGACCAGGACCAGGCAGAATACATCGGCGTAACTGTTGAAGGTCCGTTTAAACCGGAGTATTACAGGTATTAATCAGGTAAAAGGTTAAAGGCGAAAGCTGAAAGGTTTTGCCTCCGGAATATAAAAAGGGAGTGGTTTTAGGATCATTCCCTTTTTTGTTGCGCAATATTTCTCATCGCTGCCGCGAGTTTAGCGCAGCGTAACTCGTGGTAAGGCATGTTGTAAGCTTTCAGCTTACACGTTAAACCATCAATATGATATCAATCAACCCCTTCACTCCGGCATAATCACGGGCGCTGCTATAAAGGTAGTGTGCTGGTTCATCTACCCAACCTGCAACTACCGGATTATAATGGATATAATCCAGTTTTTGATCCATTACTTCGCTGCTCCATAACTCGATAGGATGGCTTTCATCCTGTTGCCAGAATTGGTATTGCTCATTATTGGGGTTTTGTTTGCCTTCCCGTTCAAAAAACCACAGCATCCAATCGCGCCTGCTTTCCAGCACATTTTCACTGATGGCTTTTGTTAATGCTTTTGAGGTATGTCTTTTAATATCCCTTAAAATACTGCCCATAGGTTTATCTTTTGTGCCGATGATCAGATGTACGTGATTACTCATGATCACCCAGGCATACAACTGCAGCCCTTTCTTTTCGATACAAAATTTAAGGCTTTCAACAAGTATATCTTTGTATTCGCGCCGTGTAAAAACGTCTATCCATCTCACTACGGTAAATGTTACAAAATAGGGGCGTTCCTGGTCGTCGAATTTGTAATTTCTGCTCATAAGGTTTATTTGTTTAGATGGGGTAAAATAACAAGATTTGGTTAAAGTTGAAAGTATTATGAATGTAATAGTGAAGAGTTTAGTGAAAGCTGAAAGCTTTCACCATGCTGTACCACGAGTTACGCTGCGCTAAACTCGCGGCAGCGGAGATTTTTTACAATTCTATGCTTCTCTTCCCTATATTCGCCAACTAATTAAAATTGATGGTAACGATCAGGAAATGTAATGCTGATGATATTCCAATGCTGCTTGATATCGCTATAAGATCATACCGCGAAACGTATGAATATTTATGGGATGATCAGGGCGATGCGTATGTAAACAGATTTTATTCGAAGGACATACTGGAGCGTGAAATTGCGATGGAGGGGGTTAGCTATTTTTTAGTTTACGCTGATCACGAGGCTGCCGGTTATTTTAAAACTACAGAAAATGCGTTAGCCCCCGATGAGAATAATAACTGCCTTGAAATTGATAAAATTTACTTTTTAACTCAATATAAAAGAAAGGGTATTGGGAAACAGGTGATGCAATTTATTGAGCAATTAGCAAGGGTAAAACATAAAACTCAGCTATGGCTTAAGGTGATGGATAGTAGCACTGCCATACCATTTTACTTGGCCAATGCCTTCACGCAAGTAAAAAGCACCCGGCTTGACTATCCCTATATGAAAGACGAGTACAGGAATATATTAACATTTACCAGGAGTTTAAGCGCGCCGTACTAATTGGTAGTTTAGTGCTTTAGGTGGTTGTTTGCAAAGTTTCTAACATTTACTTTTCCAGCGCTTTTATCGCCTCGTCGTACTGGTACAGCAACCCGGGCTCATGGTAAAAAAATCAAAACATAATTGTAAAAACGGTCCCTTTACCTGGTTCGCTTGCAACTGATATCTTCCCGCCAAACGTTTCAATTTGAGTTTTTGTCATAAAAAGCCCCACGCCTTTACTATCAAACCCTGTGTGAAAAACTCCGTTAAGCTTAAACATGTTCTTACTGTGTTTGTTGAGGTCGATTCCGAGCCCATTATCACCAAAGGTTAGTATTACCCGCCCATCACGGATCTTTGAGCTGATATTAATTTCCGGTTGTACATCTGGCCTGCTATATTTTAGTGAGTTGCTAATCATATTATAAAATATACTTTCCAGGTAGATTTTTGGAAATTTAATGGCACTTACCTGGAAATGTGTAGAAATAATAGCTTTTTTGGACATTACCTGGCCTTTTAGCATTCGTTTCACCATATCAACCATAGTGGTTAAATCGCATTCTTCAAAAGGAAGATTGCTGTTATGTCGAATTTCCAGCACTTTCATTAATTCATTGAGGGTTTCGATGAGTGTGGTACTCGACTCTTTTAGCAAAGGGATCAGTTCGTTTTTTTCAGCCTCGTCCGACGACTCATTTATCATGTTGAGCATCAGGTCAATGCTTCCTGCCGGCCCGCGCAAGTTATGGGCGACAATCCGGTTAAAGTCCTCAAACTGGCTGATCCGGTTTTCAAGATCAAGCGCATTTTTGTATGCGTCTATGTCAGTTGATGAACCAAACCATTTTATCACTTTACCATTTTTATCCTTCATGGGCACTGCCCTCACCAGGTGCCATTTATAAACATTATCTGCGGCCCTTTTAAATCTTAATTCAGCTTCATAAGCATCCTTCGCCATAACCGACCGTTTCCATTCCTTAAAATCTACCCGCACATCATCAGGGTGCAAAACCGGCGCCCAACCTTTTTCCATCGTCTCTTCAATCGTGAGCCCCGTATATTCAAACCAATGCTTATTATAATAATCCTTACTGCCATCTTGCTTGGAAGTCCAGATAATTTGAGGAATTGAGTCTGCAAGGAATTGAAACTCCTGTATTTTTTCAATGGTGCGGTCCTGCTGTTTAATGTATTCAATTTGTTCAATCAACACTTTGTTCAAGCTTTCCTGGGTTTCTATTGAATACTTTAAAGCGAGTTCGTTTTTTTTTAACTCATTTATATCCTGAAAAGTACCAAATAACCTTGTACAAATACCATTTTTAAATTCGGCGTTTCCAATGGCTCTAACCCATACTTCGTCGCTCTTTGCGTTAATTATCTGGAACTGTTCGTCCCATGACGTACCGTCTTTTATCGCGTTGTTTATTACTGCAGTAATTCTTTCCCTGTCATCCCCATATTTATAAAAATCAATGCCTGTATTTAAATCAGGCTCAAAATAGGGTGCTACGCCGTGTATTTCTTTTGTTACCGAGGTCCAGAATATTTTCTGTTGCTGAACGTCAAGTTCCCAACCACCCACGCGGGCAACCTGATTGGTCTGTTCCAGCATCTGGCTGGTTCGCTTCAAACTTTCTTCTAAATAATGCTTTTCAGTAATGTCAATTGCATTGGCAATGACATATGGCTCTGTGCCGGCATGGGTTTCAAGAACATTATTATACATCCAAATCAGCGTTGCGCCATTCTTGGTACGGGTAATCATTTGGCCATTTGCTTTACCTGTATTTGTGATGCGCAATAAATAGGCTTTTAAAAGATCGTGCCGGCTTGCCGGAGTTATATCAAACAGCGTCATTTGCATAATCTCGTCCCGCGTATATCCCAACATTGCTGCAGCTGCGTTGTTTGCCGAAATAAACTTCCCCGCAAGATCATGGGTTCACATTAAACCCTGTGAATTCTCGAAAAATACCCTTAGTTTTTCTTCACTTTCGGCAAGTTGCTGTTCCTTTAATTGTAGTTCCGAAACATCCCGGCCAATCCCGTAAACATTCCCGGATTCCGGCTCCGGCGTAGATGTCCACTCTATTGTTTTATAATCACCATCACTTGTTTTAAAACGCTGTAAAAAATTGATCGTTTTTGAGCCGCTGCCTAATTTTTCTAATTCGTTTTTTGTTTTTTCAATATCATCAGGATGGTAAAATTCGAATGATGACGTTTTTAAAAGATATTCCTCGCTCCAGCCAAATGTTTTTGTAAAGGCAGGATTTACTTTTTTAAAATATCCGTCCAGGCCGCCCACAAATACAAGGTCGTTCGAAAACTGAAAAAGTTTCTCAAAATTTCGTAATTCCTCTTTCAGCCTGCGTTCAACAATCAGCGATGTAACCTCCCCTGCAAGCAGTTTAAGAATCTTCTTTTGTTTAGCAGAAAGTACTTTTGGTTTGCGGTCTATCACACAAAGGGAACCTAAGGCATAGCCGTGGTGGTCAATTAAAGGATAGCCTGCGTAAAACCGGATGTTTGGGTCAGCAGTAACCAGGGTATTGTCTTTAAAACGCACATCCTTTGTTGCATCCTCAATTTCAAAAATGGTGTCGTCCATAATTGTGTGGCCGCAAAAAGCCAGATCTCTTGAGGTTTCTTTTACGTTAAGGCCCGTTGCTGATTTAAACCATTGCCGTTTTTCGTCAACCAGGGATACCAGCGAGATCGGAACGTCGCAAATCAGAGAGGCTGATTGGGTGATACGGTCAAATTCACGGTCGTCGCCGCTATCCAGTATCTCATAGTTTTTGAGCGCCCTTAAGCGATCATTTTCGTTTGACGGTATGGGTTGCGTTTTCACGTGTTACTGCTTAAAGCGTTTTTTTAAATATTTATTAACAATTAGTCGTAACAGAAGTTGATATAAATAATAACACTAAAGAAATTTTTAAAGAGTTTGAAAGTATCCTCAGTAATGTATACAAATTAACTATTAATTAGTTTGAAACGAAAAAAAAGGTGTTAAAATCTGTGTTGTTTTAAATAACTATACTATAATAAAAAATAAAACTTGGATTGATATTTTCTATCTTTCGAGCGAATTTAATTAGGAATGAACGAACAATATTATATTTTGGTTGACGGTGAGCAAACCGGGCCGTATACTTTTAAGGAATTAATTGAAAAGGAGCTCGATCTGCATACCCGCATCATGGCGCCATCAGCAGATACCTGGCAGGATGCCTGTGATGTGCCCGAGCTTTATGAATATTTCAGGGAACAGGGTTACCATTTCCCTACTGAAGACAACCTGGCCTCGTACTGGTGGCGTTTGCTGGCTTTTTTGATTGACAGTTTTTTGTTATCCTTCGTGGTGAGTTTCAGCATCCCTATTCTTAACTCAAAGGGAGTTACCCACATTAACCTTAAAGATTTTGATCCTTCCAAAATATCAGTGCATGATGCCACCATTATTCAGGCGATCTTCTACATCCTTTTATTGTTTTATAACGCTATAGGTGAGGCATCCGTTATGAAAGGCACCCTGGGTAAACGAATTTGCGGCCTTGCAGTGGTCGACCAGGATGGCGACGGTATTAGTTTGCCGGTGGCATTGTTCCGCACCCTGGGTAAAATACTGTCTATCTATTTATGGGGCCTTGGTACGTTCAGTATTTTTTGGACAGATGGTAAACAGGGGCTGCACGATATCCTGGCAAAAACCTACGTGGTACGGAAGAACGTTTGATTAGTTGGCAGGTTTTTAGTTTTCAGCTAACCTGC
>NZ_CAIWNH010000372.1 GCF_903913935.1 uncultured Mucilaginibacter sp. | reverse complement strand
TGCGGTTAAGAGTGAAACCCAAATGCTTATCGCGGATGCATCGTCGCCAACCATCCCCGCATATCATCCCCCGGATTTGGCGGCGAAACCCCTCCCCGCCACTACACAGCCAGCCGCACCCCTCCCGACGGGAGGGAGTTTTAGCGGTGATTCAAATCATCCAAACACCTATGATGAAAACACCAGCAAAGACGAAGAGAAATCCACACGCCATACCCGCCGTTGCGTGCTGCGTGTATAGATTTCTCTCTATCGTCGCCAATGACAAAAAGCATTAAGCTTTCTTCATCCTATCATCCACCAATCCTACGCATCATAGTTCAGACCATCAAAAAAACACCGCCACCCGCAGCTTCGCAAAAAACGGTGTGCCGGGGGTAAAGCTCATTTGGTCAACAGGGGCAGCCTCGCCGCGCAGGCGGCTCACCTGTTCAACCGCGTATTCCTGCCATTGGGTGTTCAGCAGGTTTTCGATAGTTAGCCCCACTTCGTAGCGCTTTTGGGTATAGTTCACCTTCAGGTCGGTAACAAAATAGCCATCGGCCTTAAGGGTGTAAGTATTATTGCCGGGCCTGTTATGCATGTAGCGGTAGCTGAGGCCGCCGTTAATGCCATTCTTCAGCTTAAAATCAAGCCCGCCGGTGCTGGTAAAAGTAGGGGCCAGGGGCAGGTAGCCGGTTTTCGCGGCGCTGTCCGCCAGCCGTGGCCGGGCAAGGTTTAGGTTGACGGCAGCAAACAACCAGGACGCCAGCTGGTACCGTGCCGACAGGTCGGCGCCCATACGCCGGGTGCGGCCGCCGGGGGCAATATCGCCGTCGTCGGTATAAATAAATTCCTGCTGCAGGTACAGGTACCAGGCGGCGGCGTTTATGTAGAGGTGCGGCATGGGTTTCCAGTTCAGGCCAAGGTCGGCGCCATAAGCGGCAGGCAAAGTTTGCAAGCCCTTATTACCGATCACCGCTATGGCATTATTGGAATGAAAGCCCTTGCCCGCTTTTAAATAAAACTGAACCTGGTTGTTAGCGGTATATTGTACATTCAGTTTCGGGCTGGCAATCACTTCCGTTTTGGTGCTTCCTGCAAAATTAAAGCTGAAATAATCCAGCCGCGAGCCTGCGTTTAAAAGCCATTTGCCGCTTTCAAAAGTTTCGTCAAGGTACAGGCCTGTATTGTTCTGGCGGATGTCGCCATGGGTAACATTGCTCAAAAACCGGTACTGTTGGGTCACAAAACTATAATCCGTCCCATACGTCCGGTCGAACCGGCTGCTCAGGCCCACTGCGGAGGTCAGCTGGTTATTGCCCCAGTATTTCCGGTTACTCAGTTTGCCGTTATAGCCAAACATGTCGCGTTCTTCGTGCTGCTGTTTCTCGTCGCCATTAACACTGTCGAGTGCAAAAAAGGTGGAGTTTACATGCAGCAGGAACTTATAATGGGTATAATACAGCTGGTTATCCATGGTCCAGTTGTTGCCAAGGTTGGTGCTCAGTTTGGCCAAAGCGTTTACGCGGCTGGTTTTGCCGCCCTGGGCACTGTCAATAGTACCAAAGCGGCTGATGGTAACCGGCGCGGCCGGGATAGTAATGGGATTGCCACTATCATCGAGTGCGGTGCTGCCTGCCCCAACCGCCCGCTGCGGAATTTCCCCCGAAGCCACCCAGCTGGTGCTGAAAGTGGATGCGCTCAATGTCAGTTTATTGCCCTCACCCAGTTGCTTGCTGTATTTGGCAAATAAATTGGTGCGTTTATAATGTTCGGGCAGTTTAAAGGCGCCGTCGGTATAATTGTATTCGCCCGCGATGTAGGCGTTTTCGCCATTTTGTTTGGCTTTGGCGTTTAACAGATCAATCAGCCCGGCCGCGCGGAAGGTATTAAATTGCCCCCGCTCCAAACTGATGGTGCTTTTGTCGGGCGCGTCTTTGGTGTTAAAAGCCAGGTAGGCCGCGGTGGTAAAATCGCCATAGCCTGTGTAATACGGCCCTTTGCCATAGTCAAAAGTGGCAATGGTTTCGGGGATGAGGAAATGCAGGTCGGCATAACCCTGCCCGTGGATATGTGATACCATATTTACCGGCATCCCGTCTACCGAAACATTAACGTCGGTACCGTGGTCGGCATCAAAACCGCGCACAAAGATCTGCTCCGCCTTGCCGCCACCCATGTGCTGGGCAATAAACAGCCCGGGCACCAGCCGCATCAGATCCTGCGACGAATTGATGGGGCGCACATTAAGGTCGATATTGCCGAGCGTATGGAAGGAATTGTTGTTAAGCCCTGGTAGTATCACCACCTCCTTCAGGTCGATAGATCCCCGGTTCAGGCTGATGAGTAAAGGCCTGGCATGTTCAGCCTTAACCTGTTGTATGGTGTAACCGATAAATGAGACGGTTAGCGTAGCGGAATCGGCGGGGAGATTAAGTCGGAAATCGCCGTTTTTATCGGTGGTGGTGCCTTTGCCGGTGGCGCTCACCACGGCATATTCAACGGGTTGGCGGGTAATTTGGTCAATAACGGTGCCTTTGTATATTTTTTGAGCGTGGCACAGGCTGATGCCTGCAATTAGCAACAGGGCTATGGGCGCTGTTTTTTTTAAAAAATGCATATAAGTATAAGATGGATAGCAGGCTGCCTTCAAAACCGGCTCCTTGTGCCCTTTGTGAAACCTTTGCGCCCATCGTGGTAAAAAATAAACCACAACGACCACGAAGAATGCACCAAGAACACTAAGCCTGTATAACTGGCAGCAGCAACTTTGTGTTTAAATAAATGTGTTGAAAGGCCCCACACGATTTTTTTCCTCCCTCTCCTTTGGAGAGGGCCGGGGTGAGGCATAAAAGTAATACTTACCCGAGCCGGGGTGGCTGGTAAATAGGGAGATCAGCAACGGGCAGGGTAAAACGGTGATTGGGCACCTGCATTACCTGCACTACCTGCGTGTAAAACCGGGTTTCGGCTTTTTGTCCGAATAAGGCTTCCTGGAAAAGATTTTTTTGCGACTGGCGCTCATCGTTCTTCTCTTTTTCTTCGGCCTGCCTTATTTTTTTCATGAAATAGCATTTGCCATTACAATGCAGCCATGGCTTGTCCCGGTTTTCGCACAGATGTGTAGCGATGTAATTCTTGTTCAGTTCGAACCCTGCAAAAACAAACAGGCGCGAAAAACTGGCAGACATTACCGCAACAATCAGCAAATAAGCAATTAAAGGGCGTACCATATGGCGGCAAAGGTAAAAATGCTTTGGCAATAGGAGTCAACCCCGGGGTTGGTGTTTTTTAATTTGTACTGGTTCTAAATAAAAAGCACTTTGACAGCCTTATTTATCATCCCTTTTCAGCGTCGCATGCAGCTTGGTACCATTCACGTCAATATTCATACTGACCGAGTCGCCAAAAAATTTACCGCTATGTTTAAACACTACCCCTTGCGGGTTGGCAGCAGTAAATGAAAATTCATTGCCGCTGATCCTGCCGCTGTCAATTGGCACCGGGTCGCCGTCGCCCTGGGCCGTACCGGTAAGCTTATCACCGTCAACCGTAAAAATAAAATTGATCTGCAGGTCGTTGCCGTCAGGCGTTTTGAGCATCCCTGTCCACTTGCCTGTCATATCGGCGATTGCCGCGAAACAAACCATGATGCAGCAAACCAGCGCCATGGTGGTAAAAATTCTTCTTTTCATATTTATTGGTTTAAGGAGTTCTTTGTAAAACAGTGTGCGCCTTTGCCCCGCCAAAATCAACATCCATCGCTATTGAATCGCCCTGGGTAAAGTACTTTCCCTTATGAGGGTAGGGCCTGCCATGAAAACTGATATTAAAAGAAACACTGTCGCCTTTTACCTTGCCGCTGTCAATAGGCACGGTTTCGCCGTTGGTTTCAAGGGTGCCGGTTAGTTTTTCGCCATCAATTTTAAAAATATAGTTAATAGGGTATTGGTCGCCGGTAGGCGCGTTCAGCACACAACTCCATTTTCCGTTCAGACCGGCAAAAACTGCCGCCAACGCGAAAGCGACACAGCATGCCAATAAAATGGTAACCAGGATCCTTTGTTTCATCACACTTATTTTATCTATAAGATGGAATAAATTTCAAAAAGGTTACAGTAAATGGAGTTATGGATGAATTATAAATTCTGGCATAGGTTTAAAAGCAAAAACCCCGCAGATAGGCGAGGTTTTTACGTATTTTTAATAAGTATCAGCGGTTACTTATCGCGTTTTAAAGTCGCATGCATTTTCATGCCGTTAAAATCAATATCCATACCTACCGAATCAGCATCAGGATAAAATTTACCGGTATGTTTTACATCGGTACCGTTAACCGAAACGTTGAAGGTAAAATTGTTTGGGTCGATAAATTTACCATCGGTAATATTTACATCACCCTGTGGAGAGGAGGCAACACCCGTTAATTTGCCGCTGTCTGTCTTAAAGGAATAAGTCAGCGGGAACTGGTTGCCATCAGGGGTGTTCAGGGTGCCTGTCCATTTACCGGCTAAGCTGGCAGCAAATGCAAATGCCGCTACTACGCAGCATACCAATGCCGCGGTTGTAAAAAGTCTTTTTTTCATCATTAATTTAGTTTGCTATAAGATGCTGTAACTGAGATTGTGTTACAGTAGCGGAAAGATTTTATTTGAGGAACCAAGAGCTAAGAGCCAGGAAGCAAGTAGAAAAGGCTCACATACTTTTTCATCTTGACTCCTGGCTCTTGATTCTTGACTCTTTAGTCTATTTCCCCGGCCTGCTCAGCTTAATATGGCCCTTATTGCCTTCAAACGTAACATCCATGCCGATAGAATCGCCGGCGGCAAAATATTTGCCTTTGTGCGAATAGGTAACGCCCTGTACCGAAACGCTGAAACTCAGGTCATCGCCGGCAACTTTGCCGCTGTCAAGTGGTACGCTCATGCCCGAGGTTTCCAGTGTGCCGGTAAGGCTGCTGCCTTCCACTTTAAAACTGTAGCTCAAAGGGTAGGCATTGCCATCCGGAGCGTTAAATGTAGACGACCATTGGCCGCCCATGTCTGCAATTGCTGCATAGCAAATGGCAAAGCAGCATAACAGCAATGCTGTTATTAATAATGTTCTTTTCATATTTGGGTTGGTCTTTTAAATAAAAGTATATTTTTTCAGGCAGATAAACGCAAGCGCCTGCAAAATATTTTTATTGCTCAAATCTTTTCAACGTAGCATGCGATTTAGCATCGCCCAGGCTGATATCCACCCCAACGGAATCGCCATAGAATTTGCCCTCATGGTCAATTTCCATATTGCTGACGATCACGTTAAAAGTAAACTTATCACCGGTGATCTTACCATCGTTAATGGGCAGCTCGCCTTTTGGTGTTTTAGCAGTGCCGGTTAGTTCGGTGCCCGCTATTTTAAAGCTGTACAGCAGCGGGTACTCATCGCCCTGGTCGGTTTTTAACAGGCCGGTCCATTTGCCGGTAAGGTTTTCAGTGGTTGCCGAAGCATAAAAAAAGCAGCTCAGAAATAAGAAAGTAGCGAAGATCCTTGTTTTCATAATGGGTTATTTTTTCATCGCTAAAGGTAGAATCAGTATTAAAGCATATCATCAACAATATGTTAAGTTTGTTGTCGCGATGGTTTACCTGCCAACTATTTTTTAACATGTTAACATATTTTAGCTGTAAAACACATGGGTTTTTATTTACGTAACTTATTGTTCATATTGTGTTTATGTGGCACGTCAGCACAGGCACAAACTTTTAATATCAGGGAGTACGGCGCCATTAACGATGGCAAAACCGTTTGCACCGCCGCTATACAGAAAGCCATAGACGCCTGCTACCAAAACGGCGGCGGCAGGGTATACGTACCGGCCGGGCAGTTTATCACCGGTACTGTTCATTTAAAAAGCAATGTAAACCTCTGCCTGGAAAGCGGAGCCGTGTTATTGGGCAGCCCTAACCTGCAGGATTATGAAAGCTATACCAAAGCAGGCTACGGCCTCAATTATTATGGCATCCTGTATACGGCGGATGCCGAAAATGTATCCATCAGTGGCTCCGGCGCTATTGACGGCAACAATAAAGTGTTTTTTGATTTCGACCATGCCAAAAAGATCGACGCCAACAGTACCCGCTTTACCCGGCAAAAAGATAATTACCGCCATGTGGACACCGGTATCGGCGATGGCCCTGTGGTGCCGAAGGACCGCCCGCGGCAGATGGTTATCTTCAGCAACTGCAAGCATGTGCAGCTGCGCGATATTTCGCTGTTAAACTCCCCCTTCTGGACGCTTCACTTTGCTGATTGCGACGACGTCAGCGTAAACACCATCCGCCTGTGGAGCGGCATCCTTGTACCCAATGCTGATGGCATCGATGTAACCAGTTGTTCCAACGTTGTGATCGCCAATTCAGATATCCGCTCCGGCGACGACGCCATCGCCATCGTGGGTTACGACCATCATTTCGAGATCCCCGGTTTTGAGGGCATCAAACATGTTTCGCAAAATATCATTGTTACCGGCTGCAACCTGCAATCGTATTCAAGCGGCATCCGCATTGGCTTTCTCGATCAGAATACCGTCCGTAACGTGCATGTGAGCCATTGCAATATCACCAACTCCAGCCGCGGCATCGGTATTTTTTTGCGCGATGAAGGCTCGCTGGAAAACCTCACCTTCAGCGATATCACTATCGAAACCCGGATGCATACCGGCGATTGGTGGGGCAACGGCGAACCTATCCATATCTCCGCCGTTCGCGGTAAGGAAAGCGTAAAACTTGGTACCATCAAAAATGTGGAGTTTAACAATATTACCTGCAAAGGCGAAAACGGCATCCTGCTGTATGGCTCGGAAGAAAGCCAGTTGCAGGACATCCGCTTTAACCATGTCTCCATGGAGTTGGTGAATAGCAAACTGAACGATGTAATGGGCGGCAATATCGACCTGCGCGGCTGCATGGACGAGCACCAGCAGCTGTTCTCGTCCAATATCCCGGGCCTGCTGGCCCATCACATTACCGGATTAACCCTCAATGATTTTAAATTTACCTGGGACCCTTCAATCAATCAGCCTTATTTTACCAATGCCATCACCGTGGATAATTTTAAAGATTTAAAAATTGTAGATTTTGCAGGGACAGCTTCGCCTGCGGATCAAAACGCGGCACCTATTTTATTGGAAAATGGCGACGGGGCAAGAGTGAGCAGGACGGTTAAGGTTGATAAGGTGGGGGTGACGGGGTTTGAAGTGGTGAAATGAGGTTTACTTTGCCATTTGCATCTCGTTGCGCAGGGTCCCTTGAAGGAGACCCTGCGGGGACGGAAAAAATCTTTCTCGCTGATCGTTTGCTAATAAAAGAGCTTTTCCTCGCGGGCGAAATTTATGAGCCCTGCTGTTTCTTCACTTTTGAAACGCTTTTGGTTTTGAGCAGCGCTGCCTGTTTCCGCATGTCTTCTAAGGAAAGTTTGGACTTTTTTGAGTTGGCTTGTTCGGCCAGCTTGTTCATCTCCGAGAATGATATGTTGTAATTCATCCTTTATATTTTTCATTAAGATTCAATATTCAAATATAGGGCTTTTTTTGAACACCGGAGAGGCACAATAATTTGCCGGGCTATTAGTAAAACATCCATTTAATTTGGATTCGCGCATGCCTCATTCCGCCACCTCCTCATTTTCAACTTTAAGTTTCGTGGCCAGTTTGTTTTGTTTCTTTTCTTCGTCGCCAAGGATGATGCCCCAGGACTTCAGGCTGTCTACCCTGTCGAAGATGATCTTGAGCACGGCAATTACCGGGATAGAGAGGAACATGCCGGAAATACCCCAGAACATTTCGCCGATCACCACACCCAGCACTGTAACCAGGGCATTGATCCTCACCTTTGAACCCACCACCAGCGGTAAAATAATATTGCTGTCCAAAATATGGGTAACGAGAAAAGTAATGAGCACATAAATGACGACGGTACTGTCCGTCGAGGTGCCGAGGGTTACCGTTGCGCTGAGCACCATGGCGGCAAAGATCCCGAAATAGGGGATGAGGTTAAAAATGCCGGTGATGAGGCCCAGCAGGATGGCATATTGTACCCCCAGTATAGAAAGCGTTACGCTGACTGCTGTAGCAACGATCGACATTTCGATCAGTAAGCCGACAATATACTGGCGGATGATCATTTGCACCTGTTCGATCACGTCGTGCACCTTTTGTTTATTCTCTTCCAGGAATACCGATTCAAGGAACTTCAGGATAAGGCGGCGGTACATCAGGAAAAAGAACGTATAAATAAAAGTAAAGATGAGGAACAGCAAAATGGACGAGAGCGACAACAGCGTCGTGCCCACCAGCGCCGCGTCTGGTGAAGTTACCTTGCTGGCGGCGGAATTGACCACGTTGAGCTGCTTGCGGCGCGTGATACCGATGTTTTCCGATACCCAGCCGCGGAAGTTCCAGAGCGAACGACTGATCTGCGCCTGGAAGGCCGGCCAGTCCCTTAGCAGGTTGGCGATTTGCGAACCGATCACATATAGCACCACCGTGATCAGCGAAAGTAACATAATCACCGCGATCATGGAAGCTGCGCCACGCGGCAGGCGGATCCGCTTTTCAAAGAACCCGGCCAATGGCATCAGCAGGATGGCAAACAAACAGGAGAAAATTAATGGCGCTAAAATATCTTTGGCCAGAATGACCAGCGCCCCAAGCGCAAAAAGGCTGAACAGCACACAGGCGAGTTTGATATAAAAGGGCAGGCGGGTAAAGTTTTTAATTTCCATATGCTATTTGTTTGTCGTGTTGAATAAGCATTTAATCAACAATTTGTTTGTTTGAATTACTCACGCATGTCTGGCATATTCCGGGGGTAAATGTCGCAACTTATTGTGATGATAAGTAATCGTGTCTTTTGTGTTGCCGTTTGCTTTGTCTGTGTAACTTATCGCGGAGGGTGCCCATTCAAATTAGCCTGCAGCCATGTCCCAATTGTCCATGCACTTACTACCTTTGTCCATGTTTTGGGCGCATAAAGTGTGGCACCTTTGTATTGTCAATACAGACAAATAAAATTACAAAAAAATGCCACGTATAAAAGCACTCGATCCGGAAACAACCACCGGAAAATCAAAAGATCTGTTTAACGCCATCCAGGGCAAGTTGGGTATGGTTCCAAACATGATGCGCACCATGGGTAATTCGCCCGCAGTTTTAAATGGCTATCTTGCGCTAAGCGGCGCTCTCGGCGAAGGTAAACTGGGCGCAAAATTAGGCGAACTGATTGCCATTACCGTAGCAAACGCAAATAGTTGTGCATATTGCAACGCTGCACATAGTTTTATTGGCGAAAAGCTGGTACATATCGATGCTAATGCCATCGATGATGCACGTTCAGGGAAATCGGATAATGAAAAGACAGCCGCCGCACTTGATTTTGCCAGGGTGGTTGTTGAAAAGAGAGGTATGGTTGGCGATATCGATTTGGACGCGGTAAGAAACGCCGGTTATGATGACGCCGGGATTGCCGAAATAGTAGCGCATGTGGGTTTAAATATTTTAACCAACTACTTTAACAATACTGCCCTTACGGTAGTCGATTTCCCGGAAGCGGAGCTTATTGAAGCTGCTGCTATTTAATGGTGAGCGCCGGGAATCAAGAAACAAGAGTCAAGTAAAACTGATTTGGGTTTAATGTTGTAAAAAAGATGCAAAATTGCACAGGTTGTTTTTTGCACCGATGTAAGCCGATCAACTTTTATTTTCTTATCTTGGTTCTTGACTCTTGGTTCCTGGCTCTTGATTCTTTACGTTAAAAAAACAAAATGGAACAAAAACTACCGCTCCCACCATTTACGATGGAGACCGCTTTGGAAAAAGTGCAACTGGCCGAAAATGCCTGGAATACGAGGGACCCCGAAAAAATATGCCTGGCTTATACCATTGATACCGAATGGCGCAACCGGACTGACTTTATCAATGGCCGGGAAGAAGTAAAAGCCTTTTTAAAAAGAAAATGGGAAAAGGAACTGGACTATAAGCTAAAAAAAGAATTATGGGGCTTCCGCGAAAACCGGATGGCCGTAAGGTTTGAATATGAATGGCATGACCTTAGCGGCCAGTGGTACCGGAGCTACGGAAATGAACTTTGGGAGTTTGACGAAAACGGCCTGATGAGCAAACGTTTTGCCAGTATCAACGACCTTGAGATCACTTTTGCCGACCGCAAACTATTTTAAACCTTTATAGCTTGATGACCCAGACAGCCTTTACATTGATCAACCCGGAAACAAAAGCATTGGCCTTTAAAATATTTGCTTTTGAGGATGATGCTTATTTTAACCAGGTAAAAAATTACAACTATTACTCGATGGTGCTGGTAACGGAGGGTAAAGGCACTCTGCGGGCCGACTTTTCGGAGTATTTGCTTGCGGCGGACTCCCTGGCATGCTTTTCTGTTTACCAGCCATTTATGATCAAAGCCGATAATGATTTAAAAGGCATCCTGATCAATTTTCATCCCGATTTTTTCTGCATCCATAAACACCAGCAGGAGGTGGCCTGCAACGGGGTGCTTTTTAATAATATCTATGAGTCGCCGGTGGTTAGCTTAACTCTGGCAGAGGTTCAGTCGCTGTTAAATATTGTAAATGAATTAAAGGCGGAGATGCAAAACGCCGCTTTGGCACAATACGAACTGCTGGTTTCTTATCTCAAGATCTTCCTGATCAACGCGTCCCGGATTAAATTAAATCAAAACCAGCCGGTAATACCCGGCAATAAGCAGGAACCTTTTATCCTGCAAACATTAAAAGATGCCATCGAGGCGCATTATAAAACCAAACATAGCGCCGGAGCGTATGCAGGTTTGCTCAACATATCCACCCGGGCGCTGAACAGGATAAGCAAAGATCATTTTAATAAAACCATCACTAACCTGATTGCTGAACGGATCATTATTGAAGCCAAACGCGAATTATACCTTACCTCAAAGCCGGTTAAAATGATCGCTTACGAATTGGGGTTTAATGACGAGTTTTACTTCAGTCGTTTTTTTAAAGGCAATGCAGACGTATCGCCACAGCGGTACCGCGATACAGTTGGTTTTTCGCGGGCGGAGGCATAAGCCGTTCTGCACGGCAATTTTTACCCGTTATACTGCCCGTCACTCACCTGTTCCATCCAATCAACGGGCGAGCCATTCAGTTTTTCATGTATGGTGATATGGCTCATAGCCGTTGTTGCCGTTGCGCCGTGCCAGTGTTTTTCACCAGGTAAAAAGTACACAACATCGCCCGGGTAAATGAGTTGCTTTGCTTCGCCTTCGCGCTGCACCCAGCCCGAGCCTGTGGTAATTATGAGCGTTTGTCCGAAAGGGTGGGTGTGCCAGGCTGTGCGCGCGCCGGGTTCAAAGGTTACCAGCGCCATGGCTACCCGGGCCGGTTCAGGCGGGTTATTAAGCGGGTCGATCCTTACCGATCCGGTAAAATATTCAGCGGGCCCTTTGCCCGAAGGCTGTGAGCCTGCACGTTTGATTTCCATATGGGTTGTTTTTAATATGATAGATCTATAAACAGTTTACCACCGCACAAGTTTGATCTGTTTCGGCATAAAAGTATAGGGAATACAAACCTTAACAGCGCATTATTCCTCCGCAAAAATGGCGGCCATCTTGTCAATGCTCTGTTCCAAACCAATTTGAGCAAAGTTGCTGATCGAGCCAAATTCAGCGTATTCGGTAACGGTCATTGCTGTTTTGCCACCGGTAAGTTCGCTAAAAGTTACCACGGTTCTAATATCCTGCGGAAAATCAGCCGGCATACCCACACTTGCCGGTTCAACTTTATTGCCGTCTTTATTGGCCAGGCTTTGGATAAACTCGATTTCTTTTAGCGGGACGATCTTTATATACTCCCAAACAGAATACCATTCCTGCCCGCCCATTTCGGCCGGAGCGAGCATGCTCACCAGGGATCTGCCGCCTTCGCGGAAATCAATTACAGCCACCGGCGATGTAAAATGCTTCGGCCCCCACCAGCGCTTTACCAGCTCTGGGTCTACCCAAACCTGCCATACCATTGCAACCGGGGCGTTAAAAATTCTCTTAACCTCAATTTGCTTAGCCATAATTATTTACCTGTTAATCAAAATCAAGCGTTTTGCAGCGCTTCGATATCAAATTTCCGCATTTTCATAAAAGCCTGCATTACCCGGGGCCTTTTTTCCGGATCTGACATCAGCTGGCCCAATATCTCCGGTACTACCTGCCATGACAAACCAAACTTGTCCTTACACCAGCCGCACATATTTTCCTGGCCTCCGTCAGCAATAAGTTTATACCAGTAATGGTCAATTTCTTCCTGGTCTTTACAGGGGATCACAAACGAAACGGCCTCGTTAAATTTAAAATGCGGGCCGCCGTTCAGGCCCATAAAAAACTCGCCGTTCAATTCGAAATTTACCACCATCCCGTTGTCCACAATTATTTTTGAATTGGGAAAAATAGTGCAGTAAAAATCTGCTGCTGCCCTGGCATTACCATCAAACCACAGGCAAGGATACACCGGTTTTTTCATCTCGTTTAGTTTTATATCGGTTTTAACTGTTTTTTTGCGCTTGTGTTTTCGCCTGCATTTCATTTAACAAATCGTCCATAGCGTTAAGCCTTTCGTCCCATAGTTTACGGTAGGGCTCCAGCCATTCGGCCACTTCTTTCATTTTATTTGGATTGAAGTGATAATAAATCTCCCTGCCCGATTGCGTTTGATTCAGCAAAGCACATTCATTTAAAATTTGAATATGTTTTGAGATGGTTTGCCTTGAGGCGTTAAAATGCTCAGCAATGGCGCCGGGTGTCATGGCGTGTAAAGCTACCAGGCCTAATATGGCCCGGCGGGTAGGATCGGCTATGGCCTGAAATACATCTCTGCGGATTTCCATTATATTTGCAGTTATCTGACTGCAAATATAATGCAGTTATTTAACTGCGCAAATTTTCGGACATATTTTTTATATTTATAACTAACACAAATCAGGTAAATGGTGTTGTAATAATAAAATTGAAAAAATGAAGATGATCGTACCTACCACATTATTGCAAGACATCCTTAGAGTAATATTAGGAACTTTTATGGCATTAGCTGCCATAGCACATCTTACTTTTGAAAGGGTCGCCTTTAAGGCTCAGGTTCCGGATTGGGTGCCGATGGATAAAGACCAGGTAGTAATTTTATCCGGCATCGTTGAATTGGCGCTGGGCTTATGCCTGATTTTTTGGGCCGGAGAGAAAGTTCAGCTGGGTATTGCCCTGGCTATATTTTACGTCCTGATTTTTCCGGGCAATATTGCGCAATATACTAATCATGTTTCGGCCTTTAATTTAAATACGGACAGAGCCAGGCTGATCCGCCTGTTTTTTCAGCCCATATTAATTTTATGGGCATTGTGGTGTACCGGCGCTTTAAAGTATCTTTTTTACCCGGGCAAATAGGCTGGCCGCGATTATAATTTTGTTTAAATAATTGTACCGGATCCGCACGGTTTTAACTGTCAGTTCAGATTAAGGTGTAGCTTTATGATATTGATAATGCCGCTTGCGGCGATCTGCAACCCCACACAGAAAATTAAGAAAGCCATAAACCTGTTGATGATCTGCTCGTTTCGCAAACCAATAAAACTGATAAGGCGGTTAGTATTCAGGTAAAAAATAAAGATGAGGATGCATATGCCGATGATGGATACCAGTAACGCGCAAATATTCAGCAGGTAAACAGAGAGGTCGGCATTTGCACCCTGGGCGCTTAGCGTAAACAATACCGCTATCGTGCCCGCCCCGGCAGTAATGGGAAAGGTAATGGGATAAAAAAGGTTGTTCTCAGTTGACTTGGCATGTTCGGTTTCAGCTTTGCTGGCTACTTCTATTTCTTTTACCTCTTTATCGTCAACAGTAAGAAATTGCCACCCGATCCGGCAGATCATGATGCCGCCCGCCAATTGTATCACGGGGATGGATAAACCAAAAAGTTCTAAAATCCAGTGCCCAACCAATACAGTGGCTGCGCAGATGATAAAGCAGTAAAAAGCGATTTTTTTTACAGCTCTTATTCGCTCCTTACGGGATATATCTGCAAAATAAGGACTTACGATAAACGCTGAACCGATAGGGTTAACCACCGGGAACAGGGCCACAAAGCCTATAAATACCAGGTGAATAAAAGTGTTAATTTGCTGCGGCATATAAAATATAAACACACAAAAGTAGAACTAAATAATCAAAAGAAAGTTCGTAACACAGCAATATATTCCCTTCCCATTATCTATGCAAGTACCAGCCCCTCCCTCAGCGCCTTATCATAAACTTCCTCATTGAATTTATAATACGTTGGCGACCGGTGCGCTCCTATGCTTCTTTTTTCATCCAGCTTAACAATCAGGCCGAGCGAAATTAGTTTATTGGGAAAATTTGAGGCATTGAGTTGCTTGCCCGACATCACCTCATAAAAACGTTTGATCTCCTTTAAGGTAAATTTTTGCTGCAAAAAGTTTTGCCCTATCGGGAAATGATGCAAATGCATCCGCATGGTAAATAGCGCCTCCTCAACCATACGGTCGTGGTCAAAACCTAATCCCGGCAATTGATCTACCGGGAACCAGGCACACTCGCTTGACAGGAAATCAGCCCTTGGTACGGCATTGATAATGTCAGTAATGGCATAGTAACCTACAGAAACTGTTTCGCCGGTAAGCCAGTTGTCTTTTTCTACGCGTACCTGCACCATTTCAAATAGCTTTTCCGGGTCGAAGGCCCCGCGCGAATCATTACGGCCCGGGTCGCCAAAGGCCTTAAATTGTTTTAAAAACAGGTTGTCAATACCCGTACGTTCCGCAGTTATCCGGGTAGCAGCCTGGTCCAGGCTTTCATTTTTACGTACGAAGCCGCCCGGCAAACACCATTTGGTAATGATCTTGTTCTTCACCAGCAATAACTGCAGCTCGCCATCGTGGTAGCCAAGGATGGCGCAATCTATCGTCAGGTTTGGCCGGTATGCTAAATGTCCTTTGTTAAAAAAATCCTGTATCTCTGCTAAGGTTTCCATCTGTGTTGAAAAATCATTAAAGCATTTTGCGATTGAAAACGAAGTTAGAAAGGCAACTCCCCTCCCGGGAGGGGGCGCGCTGCCCTGTGTTGTGGCGGGGGGTGTTAGCCGTTATGCCCGTCCGACACACCCCTCCGCCCCTCTCAAGAGGGGAACCGCACGGCCCACGCTTTTAATTCAATATTTCTATCGTTATTCAAGCAAAAAAATTATTTATTAAATGTTAATAAATGTAAAAAGAATTTTTTATACCTTCATTTATTATTTTTTAATAAATGAAATTTTAGAGGAGTATCAATTGCTTTTTGCTGTAGAATTTTAAAAATATAGTAAATCAATAAACCAACCCAAAAAATTATAACCAATGAGAATTAACAAACCACTGTCGTACGCAGCAGGTGCAGGGGCATTGCTGGCGGTGCTCGCCTTTGCAAAAAGCCGGGTCGAAAACAAACTAGCCCCCGAAGTGCTGGCACAATCAAGCCTGGTACGCATCAGCGATGGCATTGCTTACCGCGACCTTGATAAAAACGGCAAGCTCGATGTTTATGAAGACCAGCGCCAGCCGATTGAAGACCGTGTACAGGACCTGCTTAAAAAAATGACCCTCGAAGAAAAAGCGGGCATGATGTTTTACTCCCCGGTGCGCACCAATGCTGATGGCAGCATTGAAGATAAGCCCGCAAGTGGCTTATTAGCGAGCCTTTCACCTGTAGGTATAACGGAGATCGATAAACATCACATAACCCATTTTAATTTGTTCGCAGTGCCGGCGCCGGATACCCTGGCGATATGGTATAATAATATCCAGCGCTACGAAGAAAAGACCCGGCTGGGGATCCCGCTTACCATAGCCTCCGATCCGCGCAACCAGGGTGGTGCGGGTATTTTTGCCATGTCGGCCAAAACCTTTTCCATGTGGCCCGACCCGCTGGGCCTGGCTGCTATTGGTGATGATAAATTGACGGAACAGTTTGCGGATATCTCACGGCAGGAATACCTGGCTACCGGCATCCGCCAGGGATTGCACCCGCAAGTAGACTTGTCAACCGAGCCACGCTGGCCGCGCATCTCCGGTACCTTTGGTGAGGACGCAGAGCTCTCCTCACGCATGACAACCGCCTATATCAAAGGCTATCAGCGCACAAAGCTTGGCCCTAACAGCGTAGCCATGATGACGAAACACTTCCCCGGCGGCGGCCCGCAAAAAAACGGCCTCGACCCGCACTTTAATTTCCAGAAAGGGGAAGTTTATCCGGGAAATAATTTCAACTATCATTTGATCCCATTTGAGGCTGCTTTTAATGCAGGCACTGCAGCCATTATGCCATATTACGGCGTGCCGATGGGTCAAAAAGATATTCCCGAAGTCGGCTTCTCCTATAACAAAGCTATTATTACTGAATTGCTGCGCAAAAAATACCATTACGACGGCGTGGTTTGTACCGATTGGGGCCTGGTGTCGGATGCCAAGATCGGTCCGGTTAATTTCCCTGCCAGGGCATGGGGCGTTGAAAACCTGAACACCGAAGAACGCGTGCAAAAAATAATCGATGCCGGCGTCGATCAGCTGGGCGGCGAAAACCTACCCGATGTTATTGTAAAACTGGTAAAAGATGGTAAACTGACCGAAAAGCGGATTGACGAGTCGATCACAAGGCTGCTGCGTTTAAAGTTCCAGCTGGGCCTGTTCGACAACCCTTTTGTTGACGAAAAGAAAGCCGCGTCCATCGTGGGCAGTCCTGAATTTATGGCCGCCGGACAAGCTGCACAACGCAGGTCGATGACGCTGTTGAAAAACGATAACCATACACTGCCTTTAGCGATCAATAAGCTGAAGATCTATATCAAAAATATCAACCCCAAAATTGCTGCCGAGTATGGTACCATCGTAAGCGATCCAAAACAGGCGGATATTGCCATCATCAGGTTGCAAACACCAAACTACCCCATCCCCGAAGCTAAAGGCAACTTTATAGCGGGTATGTTCCATTGGGGCGACCTGGATTTTAAGGGCCAGCAATTGCAGGAGATCCTCGATCTGGAAAAAGCCGTTCCAACCGTCGTAGATATTTATCTGGACCGCCCGGCGGTAGTACCCGAGATCAGCGCAAACGCCAAAGGGCTTTTCGTCAATTTCGGATCGAATGACAGGGCATTATTGGATGTGGTTTTTGGCAAATACAAACCGGAGGGCCATCTGCCAATTGAAATGCCATCCTCTATGGAAGCCGTGCGCAACCAAAAAGAAGATATGCCCTATGATTCAAAAGATCCGCGTACAAATTTGGATTTGGACTGAGCTATTAAGAAACTTGATAAGAGCCAAAAAAAGCCGGCGCCGTGCGATTATGAACCTATTAATTGTTTTTTTAAGGCGTTCATGAACTCCTTCGTCGGTTCCCCTCTTGAGAGGCCTGCCTGCCGGTAGGCAGGGGCGGAGGGGTGTGTTAATGAACATTTCGTTTAACACACCGCAAAAACACGGCGCTTATATCAATTACTAAACACATTTAATCAAACAATTCAACATGAAAAAAATCAATTTAATTATGGCCTGCCTAATGGCCTTTGTATTCATCGCTTCAAAAACCCAGGCGCAAACAAGTACCCCCAATTATTTTATTGGTAAATGGGACGTACTGTTAAAAGGCCTGCCCCAGGGTGATACCCATATGAAGTTAAGCCTCACCGACTCGGCAGGCACCATGAAAGGTGTAATGCTGGATACTACTGATGCGCACAAAGATATCCCGATGACCAAAATTGAACAGGCACCCGATACCATTACGCTCTATTTTACCGCGCAGGGCTATGATGTAAGCCTGACTTTAAAGAAAAAAGATGACGACCATGCTACCGGCAGCCTGATGGGTATGTTTGATGCCACGGCTGACAGGATGAAGAAATAAATATTGACACTTGGTTAGAACCGGCAGGATGAACTTTGATAGCGTGTTCAATCTCCTGCCCGATCCTCCGGATTTATCCGGGGGATTTTTTATTTTATTTCCACTATCCTACCACCATGTATTATTAAAATTACAATAAACCGCTAAAATATGGTTACAACTCGCTAATAATCGTTCATTTTTAATTTTTATAGTGAGTACTTTTGTTCTGCGTTAAGGTACTGAATTGAATAAAGAGTTGAGTTCTGGAGTTTCATTAATCCTTACGTTGCACCATCGTATTTCGGGTTGCAAAAAACTCCGTGTTCTTTGCGCATTTCCCTTTGTGTCCTCCGTGTTAAAATTTAACCGCGGAGTTCGCAAAGAAGCCGCAAAGGTCACAGAGATAAGCAATTCTTATATCAGCTATAAAATGATTAAAAAGCTCTGTTTATTATTCACCCTCGGTTGCTCCGTATCAGCCTACGCGCAAAAAAAGGATTACCCTATACAGCCGGTGCCTTTTACCAGCGTAAAACTGGATGATCAGTTCTGGTCATCCAAAATAGAAACCAACCGTACGGTAACCATCCCGGCCTCTTTTGCCCGCTGCGAAAGCACCGGCAGGGTGAAAAACTTTGTGATGGCAGCCGAGCACCAGGGCAAATTTTGCACCGTTTATCCTTTTGATGATACCGATATTTATAAAACCATTGAAGGCGCGTCCTATTCGATGGCCGTCCACCCGGATCCGAAATTATCGGCCTATATTGATTCATTAATCAATATCGTAGGTAAGGCGCAGGAGCCGGATGGCTATTTATACACCGCCCGCTCTATCGACCCCATACATCCGCAAGCCTGGGCAGGCCCCGAGCGTTGGGTGAACGAACAAAAAAGCAGTCACGAATTATACAACTGTGGCCACATGTACGAAGCTGCTGCTGCGCATTTTATGGCAACCGGCAAACGCAATTTTTTGAATATCGCCCTAAAAAATGCCGACCTGCTGGTACGCACTTTTGGCCCCTATAAAAAACATGTTGCCCCCGGTCACGAGATTGTGGAAATGGGTTTGGTTAGATTATACCGCATCACCGGGAAAACCGACTATTTAAACCTCGCCAAATTTTTCATCGACCAGCGCGGTATCAAAGCTTACAATAAAAAAAGCACCAATGTTTACGAGAACGGTACCTATTTCCAGGATGATAAACCGGTGATCGACCAGGATGAAGCAGAGGGCCACGCCGTGCGTGCGATGTACCTGTATTCGGGCATGGCCGATGTCGCCGCGTTGACAGGCGATACCGCTTACCTTAAAGCTATCGACAAGATCTGGAACAATATGGTAGGCAAAAAGATGTATGTGCAGGGTAGTATCGGCGCAGTGGGCGATGGCGAACGTTTTGGCGATAATTACGAACTGCCAAATGCAACCGCTTATAACGAAACCTGCGCCGCCATTGGCAGCGTGTTCTGGAACGAGCGCATGTTTTTATTGCATGGCGATTCAAAATATATCGATGTACTGGAGAAAACGCTTTATAACGGCCTGATTTCCGGTGTGGGACTTGACGGCAAATCTTTCTTTTATACCAATGCCATGCAGGTAAGCGACAGCTTTACCCATCCCGATTTGGAGCGCGAGCGTTCCGGCTGGTTTACCTGTTCCTGCTGCCCTACCAACGAGGTGCGGTTGCTGCCATCTGTTCCCGGCTATATGTATGCCGAAAACGGGAGCGATGTTTATGTTAACCTGTTCATCAGCGGCACTGCCAGTTTAATGGTGAATAACAAAGCCGTAACCATCATCCAGCAAAATAACTACCCATGGCAAGGCGCTTTAGCCTTTACTATCGACCCTGCATCTGCTACCGAAATGAACCTCAGGATCCGCATACCCGGCTGGGTGCAAAACCAGGCCATACCGTCGGATCTGTACGCCTACGAACAATCATCAACCGCCAAAATTGAAATAAAATTAAACGGCAAGCCGGTTGATTACCAAATAGTAAAAGGTTATGCCGTGATCAGCAAAAAATGGAAAAAGAACGATAAAGTTGAGTTGACCCTACCCATGGAGGTGCAAAGGGTGATGGCTAATAAAGCCTTACCTGAAGACAGTGCCAAAGTGGCCCTGCAGCGTGGCCCTTTGATGTATTGTGCTGAATGGAAGGATAATGGCGGCAAAGCTACCAATATCATCATTCCGAAAAATACCATTTTTGATACTGCATTTGAGCCCTCGCTGTTAAATGGTGTAATGGTGCTGAAAGCAAATGTAAAAAGTGTTAATATTGATGTTGCAAATCAAACCATCAGCACCGAAACCAAATCCATGACCGCTATTCCCTATTATGCCTGGGCCAACCGGGGTAAAGGCGAAATGACGGTATGGTTTCCGGAACAGGTAAAAGCTGTTGAACTATTAACCAGGTAAAACAAAACTAAATGAAGAATCTTTTTAGCGTAACACACCCCTGCCCCTCTCATGAGGGGAACCCCGAGCACGGGGCCTTTAATAATAATCATAAAAGTGGCGGCCTGTGCGCTTCCCGTCTTGAGAGGGGTGGAGGGGTGTGTTTAACGAATTCCCCTTTTGGATGGTGCTATCGGGCGACAATAAAAATAGTAGTGCTGATGTTCCTGGTTGTAGCCTTTGTAACAGGTGCTACCGCCCAGGGAGTTTCTATCGAACACGGCTGGCAATTTGCCAAAGGGGATTCGTCCCAATGGTCATCGCCCGCGTACAACGATCTGAACTGGAAACAAATTGACGTAAGCAAACCCTGGGAAGAACAGGGTTACCCTCAATACGATGGCTTCGGCTGGTACCGGCTGCATTTTGTGCTACCATCATCCATTAAAGAAAAAGCTTTTTTGAAAGACAGCATCCGCATTAACTTAGGTGTTGTTGATGATAACGACGAAGTATACCTGAATGGCAAACTGATCGGCAAATACGGCGGCCGGGGTGGCGATATCAAAACCTCTCAATATGGCCCGCGCAGCTATACCCTGGCGGCAAACAATCCTGCAATTTTATGGGATAAAGAAAATGTACTGGCCATCCGCATATTTGATACCGGTGGTGACGGTGGCCTTTATGGCAATAACCACAACATTAATATGCTGAGCCTGATGGACAATGTGACCATCAATACCGATGGCGATTTTTATTTTGAAGAGAATGAGGGCCTCAGTAAAACTATCTTTTTAAGTACCGGCAGTAACTATGTATACAAAGGTAAACTCACCTTTAAGGTAACCGACCCGGAAACCAATACCGTTGTTCGCGAAGGAACCAACGATGTGCTTTTTACCGCAGGTAAACCGTTTAATTATACATTTACCATAGATAAATTGCCAAAGAGATCATACCGGTTGACTTATACTTTTACGGAAGAAAAATCGCATGATATGATGGTGAAAAACGAAGGTACACCTTATGTACTTACGCCATACCCTTCGGCAAAACCAAGGATCAATGGGCCCGATGTATACGGCGCAAGGCCCGGTAATCCATTTTTGTATCTTATCCCCGCTACCGGGAAACAGCCGCTCACCTATTCGGCAACAGGCCTGCCTGATGGCTTAAAATTGGATTCTAAAACAGGGATCATTACCGGCACTGTCGCTCAAAAAGGAGATTACGCGGTAATATTTACGGTGCACAACCGCCTCGGCACCAAAACAAAGAAATTTACCATAAAAATTGGCGATGTAATCGGGCTGACCCCCGCTTTAGGCTGGAACAGCTGGAATGCCTTTGGCTTAACGGTGAATGACCAGAAAGCCCGCGTTGCTGCCAAAACCATGACCGATAAACTAAGCGCCCATGGATGGAACTATGTCAACCTGGACGACGGTTGGGAAGCAGCGCAAAGATTGGCCAGCGGAGAGATTACTCCCAACCAAAAATTCCCGGATATGAAAGGGCTTACAGATTATGTGCATAGCCTTGGTTTAAAAATGGGGATCTATTCATCGCCCGGTCCGCGTACCTGCGGTGGCTACCTGGGCAGCTGGCAGCATGAAGACCAGGATGCCAAAACCTACGGCGATTGGGGCATCGATTATTTAAAATATGACTGGTGCTCCTATGGCGAAATAGCCCCGGCCCATCCATCTCTTGACGAATTTAAAAAACCCTACCAGGTAATGCGCGCATCTTTGAATAAGATCCCGCGCGATATCATGTTCAGCTTTTGCCAGTATGGTATGGGCGATGTGTGGAAATGGGGCGCCGAAGTAGGCGGCAACAGCTGGCGTTCAACAGGTGATATTGAAGACACCTGGCAAAGTATGTCAACCATCGGCTTTAACCAAATTGCTGATGGCCCGTACGCGCAGCCCGGCCATTTTAACGACCCGGATATGCTGGTAGTGGGTAAAGTAGGATGGGGCGATAACCAGCACAACAGTCGTTTAAGCCCGGACGAACAATATACCCACATTAGTTTGTGGAGCCTGTTATCAGCCCCGCTGCTGATAGGTTGCGATATGGGCAAACTGGACAGGTTTACACTTAACCTGCTCACCAATGACGAAGTAATTGCCATTGATCAGGACGCTTTGGGCAAAGAAGCAAGGCAGTCGTTAAAAAAAGAAAATTACCAGGTTTGGATAAAGGATCTGGAAGATGGCGGCAAAGCGGTAGGTGTATTTAATACGTCCGATAAATATCAAACCATCACCCTTAAAACCAGTGAAGATGGGTTGAAAGGATACACCAAAATAAGGGATGTATGGCAGCAGAAATATTTGATCGCCGACGGAAATAATTTGACAGTGAAAGTAGCGCCTCACGGAGTGGTGCTGGTGAAGTTGAGTAAGTAAACCGGTCGGCAATCGTGACGTCCGCGAAATTAAATATGTCATTTATACAAATTAATGCCCCATCGGGGCTACCTGTTTGTAGAAAATAAATATTTAAGAAAAAATGCCACGTCAGTGGCTACCCATTCGCGGAGGGTAGCCACTGACGTGGCAATAATGACAAGCCATAAGATTTCTACAAACAGGTAGCCCGCCAATTGGCGGGGCAAGAAAATGAGTAGACTTCCGAAAAATGGTATAATAAATAGTTAAAAACAAAATTTAAAAACAAAAAACAAAACCTCCTCAATGAGAGAGGCTAAAAGAGGGCTGAGAACTTATGAGTATCATCTGGAAAGGCGTTTTCCCGGCAGTAACCACCAAATTCAACGATCAGGATGAGTTGGATTTTGAAGCATTCGATAAAAATATCGAAGCACAAATAGAAGCCGGTGTTAAAGGGATCATTATCGGCGGTTCACTGGGCGAAGCCAGTGTTTTAACCGATGATGAGAAAATTACATTATTAGAACATACCGTTAAAACCGTAAACAAGCGCGCGTATGTGATATTGAACATCGCGGAGCAAACTACCAAAGCCGCACTATTATGTGCTGA
>NZ_CAIWNH010000371.1 GCF_903913935.1 uncultured Mucilaginibacter sp. | reverse complement strand
TATGCCCGGAAAAAGAGGTTTTGCCTACAAACAGCAAAATCAACCTGAAGAAATCGTGGAATTTAATATTCACGCTTACGATGTGAAAGAACTTTGGGATGAAATTTTTGAAGAACAAATAAAGGAAAGAGATGTCTGACATTAAATTTACCATTCGAAATTTACCGCCTGATGTTGTGTTTCTAACCTTCGAATTAAACGGCATAATGGAGCCTACTGAGTTAGCTCTTATAAACCCTCCTGATGTTGTGACCATTGGCTTATCAGGCAAGGGAGTAATACTTTCGGGCAGGGGGCCTATATGGTTATACGGGTATTTAATTCATTTTTACCACCCGGCTAAATTTGTTGCAACGCATGACCCCCGTTTTAATGGCGCTATTGTGGTGGAATCGCATACGCCTGATATACAAATAGGCGATGTAGTAGAAATTCCAAAAGACATTTATGTATAAAAATTAATTTATGCCCCACACCATCCACACCCTATCCATAATTTTTAACCTCCGTTTAAACCAAAACGACCTGGAAGCCTTTAGGGGTGCGGTGATTGCCGTTGCTGATAAAAGTAATGAGCTTTTTCACAACCACAACAACCAGGAGGATGAGGGCGAAGCGAATAAATTCCATTATCGGTACCCGTTGATCCATTACCGGATTCAAAACCACTCAGCCAGTTTGTTTGGAATTAATGAGGGGGCTGTGGCCATAGACAAACTGCTGCGCTCAAAAGCATTTAAAGATTTTAAAATCAACGGGAGACCGGTACAGTTAAACCTCGTGGAAAGGCAGGAAAATTCCTCATTTGCTTTATCATTAAATGCCAAAAAACAGCAATATACCTACCGTATTTACAACTACCTGCCGCTTACCCCCGATAATTACCACCAGTATAAAGCGCTGCCCAATTTCATACAAAAAGTTGAATTTATTGAAAAACTGCTGGCAAACCACCTGGTAGCCTTTGCCCATGGCGTTAACTGGGAGTTTCCTAAAAACCGTCGGCTGGAAGTATGCATACAAGATATTGACCGTATCAAAAAAACCGGGGTATTGGGTGTGCAGATGATGGCCTTCGATTTGGTTTTTAGCAGCAATGCCTTGCTGCCCGACAGGCTTGGTATTGGACGTAAAGCAGCCTTTGGTTTCGGCTGGATCTACCGTTTGGAATAACGGTTAACCTGTTCATTGACATATTGGAAGTAAAAAAATAAAAATATATGTTCAACTTGTCCAACCCCAGACCCTACCATGAGCCCACTGTAAATGAGTTACAGCATGATGCAGGGCGGTTTAAGTCGCTTCGTAATGAAAATGATTTAGCCGCCCTTTTAGAAACCGGGACTAACAACCTGCAATTGCTTCAGGTTAATCCGGAATACCATGTTTACGAAATTCCGAAAAAGGATGGTAGTATGCGGTTAATTGAGGATCCGCAGGACCAGTTAAAACAAATCTTGCACTGGCTTAACCATTATTTACAGGCCATATATTATTTTCAGCGGCCTGCTGCTGTTTATGGTTTTTGTGTTAGCTGCCGCGATGAAGTGGACCGCAATGTGGTTAATAATGCGAAAAGCCATTTAGGAAAACCTTTTTTACTGGTGATGGATTTGCACGATTTTTTTCACACGGTAACTATCGAAATGGTTTACCAAACCTTTAATTCACAGTTCCCGGTTTTTGAAAGCAAGATGATTGATACCCTAACGTGCATCAGTACCTATAAAGACAGGTTGCCCATGGGGTCGCCGGCATCACCGGTTATTTCAAATATGGC
Source organism: uncultured Mucilaginibacter sp. (assembly GCF_903913935.1). Classification (GTDB taxonomy): domain Bacteria; phylum Bacteroidota; class Bacteroidia; order Sphingobacteriales; family Sphingobacteriaceae; genus Mucilaginibacter. The sequence goes on along the minus strand of NZ_CAIWNH010000371.1, from coordinate 81 downwards.
TGCATTAAATATGGATGCCGAGTTGGAGGATTTTTGTAATGCGGCCACTATCAAATACACCCGCTATGCAGATGATATGGT
>NZ_CAIWNH010000370.1 GCF_903913935.1 uncultured Mucilaginibacter sp. | reverse complement strand
GGGGTAACCCCTTTGTAGAAAAACAATAACGATAAATATTGCCACGTTAGTGGCTACCCTTAGCGAATTGGATAGCCGCGCTGTTTGGCGGAAACTGGCGGGTGGGTAGCCGCCTATGGGGCAAAAATGGTGGGGGTGTAATTCATTCTACAAAGCGGTAGCCGCCTACGGGGCATAAGCAATATTAAACCCCGCCCGGTGAAGCGTGTCGTTTCACCGCGATAAGACAATGCATGGAAACTTCCTTCGCCGGTTCAAGTGTCCCACTCTTGGATCTAAACCGCTGTCAGCGTCCCGCTGACGGATCCTAAAAATTGCCTGGCGTTTTTCCGGCTGCGTAAAGTGGTTAATGTAAGCGGGGCGCCTACACTTATTTGGGTTGAAGCAGGATGCTTGAACCAACTTAACGTTATAACGCAGCTAAGCGGGCGCCGCAAAGTGTTGCGTCACCATAAATTCTAATCACCTTCATTTTCATCACCCTCCTTCAACTTCGCCAGCACCCTTTGCACGGTTGATGACCCGATACGCAGGTGGTCGGCGATCTGGCGTACGGAGAGGCCCTGGCCGGCGAGTCCGGGGATGCGTTGTTTTACTTCGGGGCTGATGGCGGCGCCGGCTTTTTGCAGGTGAAACTGCTCGTGGTCAAACCCCTGGAATTGCATGCCCAGGAAGTTTTGTGTTTTTACCATGCTGAACAGGCATACATGGGCGGCATCGTACTGGGCGGCGGCATTGCGCTGCTTGATCTGTTTAAGGTAACGCAGCTGGGGCTGCGAATGGCTCTGGCCCAGGGCGAAGGCGCTGTCGGCAAAGTTGATGAGCATTTTGCTGCCCTGCAGGTCGTTAACGGTGATGGGCTTGCAGGCGTTGCGCTTAGGGGTATGGGCCAGCACCAGCACGCTGAGCTTGTATTTTGTTTTGATAGCTTTGAGGGTTTTGATGAGCTGCAGCGCACTGCCGCCATGCACCAGCGGGTTGCCCATATAGGTAATGTTATCGATAATAAGCACCTGCGCTTTGGTGCAGGCCAGGATGAATTCGATACGTTCCTTTACATAATCTTCGTATTTATTGTACAGCAGGGGGTCGTCGCCGCCGGGGTTAAATTCGGCGCGGATAAAATTGCCGCCAAAGTGGTGCGGGCCCCAGCGGCTGTCGTTATAGCGTGCTTTAAACTGGGTGGCGCTGAGCTCAAAATCAAGGTATAAAACCTTCAGCGCTTCGTTAAGCTCGCTGCCAAAGGGTTCCATGGCGGTTTGTTTGGCCAGGTGGTCGCCAATTTGCACGGCCAGTACCGATTTGCCCAGGTTGGTATCGGCAAAAAGGATGCAGAGCTCATGCTCGTACCAAAGCGTGCCCAGCAGCTGGCGGGCGGCGGGTTTGCTTTCTTCTTTTAGCCAAAGGTCGGCGGGTTTAAAATAAAACAATTCACGGGAGGGGTCGTTACGCAGCTGGCTGAGCAGGGCGTTTTTTTCGCGCTCTCGTGGGGTGGTGTCGCGTATGGCGTTGCGCATGATCTCGATGATGGGCGGGCGGGTTGACATGGGGGAATAATTTTTTGAAGTAATTAATTTAGTTGGCTGAAGGAGTTTAATATCGAATACTGAATGACGAATTTTGAATAACGAAGTAAAAACTTCGGCTGTCGATATTCCTTACCTGCCGGCCGGCAGGCAGGTTCGATATTTAAATTGAGATAGAAGCTGCCTGGGTACGGGCATTACCGGGCAGACAGGAGAAACACACCCCTCCGCCCCTGCCTACCGGCAGGCTGGCCTGTCAAGATGGGAACCGGAATGCTATTAAGTTAAGGATTTTAATATTGAACATCGAACGCTCAATTTTGAATAATGAAGTAATTAACTTCGTAATTCGACATTCAATATTCATTATTCGATATTAAAACTCTTCCTTTTCCCTTCACTTAATAGCATTGAGGGGAACCGCACAGGCCTGGCTTTAAAAAATGAACTAATAGCGCGAACATAAAGATATTTCTTTAAATATCCAAATAAATTACAGAATTTATTTGTGTGCCAGGTGTCCCGGGTGTATTCATCCGTGCCGGGTGGTTCAGGTGGCCCCTGAGCTTTGGCGCCGGTCGCCAGCAATTTTACCTGCTATTTTTAGAACAATTCACTTTGAATTGGTTTTATTCAGCCGTAAACACCTCCAGCGCTTTTTCAATCCGCCTGATGGTTTCTTCTTTCCCAAGCACCGCCGCAATATCAAACACATGCGGCCCGAATTTGCCACCCACCAGCACCAAACGGAAAGGCAACATTAGCTCGCCCGGTTTTATGCCTTTTTCTTCGGCATGGGCTTTAAAAGCAGCCTCTAAACCGGCTTCATCCCAAGCCTCCATTGCGCCAAATAAAGTGATCAGGCTAATAAAAAACTCAGTTTTGGCATCCGTCCATTTTGGTTTAACGGCGTTAACATCATATTCCTTCGGCTGTTCAAAAAAGTAAGCCGCCTGCTGGTAAAAATCAGGCAGTAAAACAACGCGGTCCTTTATTTTATCAATTACCTTCAGCAGGTATTCATTATCCGAAACCACAACGCCCTTGTCCTCCAAAATCTTTTTGACTTCAGACTTCAGACTCAAGGCTTCAGACTTCTTAATCCATTCTGCATTGAACCATTTTGCTTTTTCAAAATCAAATTTCGCGCCGGCTTTGCTCACCCTGTCGATAGAGAATTTTTCGATCAGCTCATCAAGTGAAAATAGTTCCTGGTCGGTTCCATCATTCCAGCCAAGGGTAGCCAGCAGGTTTAAAAAAGCTTCAGGCAAAAAGCCCAGTTCGCGGAAACCCGGGGTCAATTCCCCCGTTTTGGCGTCAAACCAGTTCATGGCATATACCGGGAAACCCAGGCGGGCGCCATCGCGTTTGCTTAATTTGCCATGGCCATCGGGTTTTAAGATCAGCGGCAAATGCGCCCATTGCGGCATATCGGCCTTCCAGCCCAAATATTCCCAAAGCAATAAATGCACCGGCGCCGACGGCAGCCACTCTTCCCCGCGGAAAGCATGGGTAATCTTCATCAGGTAATCATCCACCACTACAGCCAAATGATACGTTGGCATACCATCGGCTTTTAATAATACTTTATCATCAACCTGGTTGGTTTCAAAACTAACATTGCCGCGGATCATATCGTTAAAACTCACCCTTTCATCAGCCGGCATTTTTATGCGGATCACATGCGGGGTATGGGCATCCAGCAATTCGTCAACTTCATGTTCGGTTAATGAAAGCGAATTGCGCAAACCATCCCGGTAAACCTGGCCGTATTGAAAGTTTGGGATCTCTTTACGGTTTTTGTCCAGTTCTTCGGGGGTATCGAAAGCATAATAGGCATGGCCCTGGCGCACCAGTTTTTCGGCATACTCGCGGTATATGGCTTTGCGTTCGCTCTGGCGGTAAGGTGCATACGGGCCGCCTGCCGCCGGGCTTTCATCCGGTGTTATTCCGCACCATTTCAAACAGTCCAAAATATAATCTTCGGCGCCTTCAACGTAACGGTTCTGGTCGGTATCTTCAATCCTTAAAATAAAATCGCCATGGTGTTGTTTGGCGAATAGATAATTGAACAACGCAGTGCGCACACCACCCAGGTGCAAACCACCCGTAGGGCTGGGGGCAAACCTTACTCTAACTTTTTTATCAGACATAGTGGGACAAAGATAGGGAAAGTCAGGAAGTCGGGAAGTCCGAAAGTCCGAAAGACAGAATTTGTTGTAATGTTGAAAGGTTGTGGATGTCCGTTAGGTCTAATTAAACAGTCAATTCCTCCATAGCGATGGGTTTGAAACCCATCGCTATGGAAATGAGGCGTCTTTCTATTCCCTCCTAACCCAATTTCGCCCTTTCCCTACTTTTTACGTATTTTGGCGAAAATTATCTTTCGAACTTTACTGAATTCCCGACATTTCGGACTACAAATGAACCCGTACCAACAAAAAAAACGCTGGAAATACTCGCTGCTCACCTTCGCGGTGGTAATTGCCAGTGGCTCGTTGTTATACACCAGATATTTGGTGCGAAATATAGCCAAATCTGAACGCACACGCGCGCAGGTATGGGCCATGAGCATGAAACAGGTGCTGGCATCAGATGACAATGACTTTTTAAGTTATGTTTTTGCAGTACGTGATAGTTCGATAGTACCTGCAATCGTTACGAATGACAGGGGCGATATTCAGCTTTCCAGGGGCCTCGATCCAACCAAAACCTTCATAAAACTGGAGGCCGAGGATAATACAAAGGGAAAACTCCGAAAAAAATACGATATAGATTATTTTAAAGGGGAACTGGCGAACATGAAAAAGCAGCATACGCCGATCAAATTGAAAGTTTTAGACACTGAATGGTTGGTGTATTATAAGGATTCGGATTTGCTTACCGAGCTTAAATATTTCCCCTACATCCAGCTTTCTGTTATCGCTATATTTTTATTGCTGGCATATACCGCTTTCAGTTCGTCGCGTAAGTCGGAGCAGGACCAGGTTTGGGTGGGCCTTGCTAAGGAAACCGCCCACCAGCTGGGTACACCGATCTCCTCGCTTATGGCCTGGATCGAGTTGATGAAGGAAAAATTCAACGCCGAAGATGACCCTCTGATCGGCGAAATGGAAAATGACGTGAAGCGCCTGGAGATTGTGGCCGACCGTTTTTCGAAGATCGGCTCGAGAGCACAACTGGAAGAGCACAAGGTTTATGATGTGGTGAAAGATTTTGTTGATTATTTTAAAATACGGGTTAGTAAAAATATCGGTTTTGAATTAACTGGTAACCCGCACCTGCTGGCCGGAATTAATGTGCCATTATTTGATTGGGTGTTGGAAAACCTGATGAAAAATGCTGTCAACGCCATTGACGGCAAAGGCAAAATAAAAGTAGATATATCCGGTAACAAAATAAAAAAACAGGTATTTATCGATATTTCAGATACCGGTAAGGGGATTCCCCGTTCAAAATTTGATACCGTATTTCAGCCGGGGTATACTACCCGTAAACGCGGCTGGGGGCTTGGCCTCAGCTTAACTAAACGAATTGTGGAAAATTACCACGACGGGCAGATTTTTGTGCGCGATTCGGAATTAGGAAAAGGAACAACTTTCAGGATCATATTAAAAAACATACGACATGATAAACAGACCGCAGCCTGATGAATATTCGGCTTTCGCCGCACGATATGTTGATTTGGTGGGCAATGGACCCATTATAGAGATATTGGAGTACCTGCAGCAAATGACCTTTAATTTTTTTTTAAGGATAGATCCTGAAAAAGCATCGTACGCCTATGCTGATGGAAAATGGACCATTAAGCAGGTGGTAGGCCACATTACCGACACCGAAAGGGTATTTGCTTACAGGGCGCTGGCTTTCTCGCGCGAAGCGATCGAGTTACCTGGTTTCGATCAGGATGTTTATATGGAGAAGGCTACTTTTAACAGCCGATCGTTGGAAGACCTGGCCAATGAGTATAATACCGTGCGGGAGTCAACTCTTTATCTTCTTAAATCATTTACCGAAGAGCAAACCATGCAGAAAGGGATTGCCAGTGGCAACCCGCTTTCTGTTAGGGCTTTGGCTTATATGATAGCGGGTCATGAGATGCATCATATTAAGATTTTGAAAGAGCGGTATTTGTAATTGGTTGATTAGGTTAGATTAAGTTGAATGGTTGATTAAGTTAGAAAACGACAACCACTCACCTAATCCACTTTACCCAACTCAATCAACCTTCTCACCATTCTTATCAGCTTCTTTTTTCTCGATCCTGTAAGAAAGGAATAAACCTGACCCGCCGAATATGGCGATTAATGCAAAGTAGATAGCTACATTTCCGCCATCTTCCATATCGCTGATTTTATTGAATAAGGTGTGATCCAATACATAAGCTAAAAACAAGCCGGTACCTGCGCCGATCAATAATAAACCCCATTTAAGGGTTTGAAAAGGTGCCGATTGGGGTTTATACCTGCGTGGGTCCATCCCACGTTCGATCATGGCTAGTCTTTCCCGTTTTGCCAGGTATACAATGCCAAAGATCATGGCGAACAATGCTAAGGGAACTATGATTCCGGCCATTACGCCTAATTCTGCTGCGCGATCCATAATGTTTATTTTTTTAAAAGTTTATAAATGTTTTTGTTTTATACATCATTACAGTGTATTTGCAAGCTATGACGACCTTGTTTTTAAGGAGGTTACACCCTTTGGAAAAAAATATTTTAAAGTTTAAAGTGGCAGTGGGTAGTAGCACTGTGCGTTTACCGGCAGGAAGATAGTGTTCGTTTTTTTGTTACGTAAAACTGCTACTTAATACTGCCACTAATTACTAATTTTACAATGGGTGTAACCTGTATGAGTAAACGCACGTCAGAGAGCTATAACAAATGCAAAGCAAGCTTTCAGATACCGAGTTGATTGAACAGACACTGGCGGGGAACCAGGCGGCTTACGCCGACCTGGTGAAACGGCATCAGCGTTTTGTGTTTACTTTAGCGATGCGTTTTACTAGGGTGCGTGAAGATGCGGAAGAAATAGCGCAGGATTGTTTTATCAAAGCTTATCGTTCGCTGGCATCTTTCCATGGGCAATCAAAATTCAGTACCTGGCTCTATAGTATTGTTTATACCACGGCAATGACTTTTTTACGAAAGAAGCGGGTGGATACGGATTCAATTGATGACGAAAATACCCTGATCCAGCTGGAAAACCGTCCGACAGGGTATGATGTTAATAATGCGGAAAATAAGTCAAGGTCGTTTTACCTTAACCAGGCAATCGACCAGCTTTTGCCGGATGATGCAACCATCATAACGATGTTTTATAAAGGCGAACAATCGCTTGAGGAGATTGCGCAGGCATTGGGGATGGAGGCAAATACCGTTAAGGTAAAATTATTCAGGGCGCGCCAGCGTTTAAAAGAAAAGCTGGAGCGCAATTTAAAACACGAAGCTAAAGAACTGATATGAATAACATAGAAGAAATACTTTGGAACTATATTGATGGCAGTTGCACCCCCGAGGAGCAAAACATCATTAAAACGCTTATTGCAGAGGATGAAGCATACAGGTTAAAGTACCAGGAGTTATTGATCCTGAATAAGGAATTTATGGCAATTGAGCTGGAAGAGCCATCCATGGCTTTTACTTACAAGGTGATGGAAGGCATCCGCGCGGAAAATGCATTGGTACCATTAAAGGCAAGGATCAATAAAAAGATAATTATTGGAATAGCTTTATTTTTTGTGGTAACCCTGGTTGCTATGTTGGGAATGGTATTTGCAAGCGTCAACTGGTCTGCTGTGAGTGCCCCTGTCAATTTGACATATAGTGTTAAAATGCCAAGCATCGACGCTGGCAAAACCAAGATCGCTGTAGACGGTTTTGTGTTTTTTGATGTTATACTGGCATTATATTTACTGGACGGATATCTGCGAAAAAAGGCGTCGGCCAGGCAGGCTTAATGCATTGTATGGCAAAAACGACAAATTCCGCAAAAATGTTCAGTTTTCTGACATTTTGGAACATCAAAAAACGTTGGTTTTTCACAAATGTTCATTATCCCGGTTATGTTTTCCGGTTGGTATAATATTTGCAATATGGTAACCTGACTGGCACTCGCCAGTTAATTGTGATAAGGTTTAGGTTGAAAGTCCCCCGCGCAAAGTGGGGGGCTTTTATTTTTTATGCCTTTGCAAGCCCCTCATTCAACTTTCATGTTTTAAAAGTTTTGCCACTATCGCGGCATTGCATAAAGCAGTTTTTTTTACACAAATACTCAAAATGTTATTTAGCTATGCATGCAGAATTTAAAAGTGATGGCAAAATTACCGCAGTAGCTTTTTTTTCAACATTTGTATCGAAACTACAGGGTGTTACGTATATACTATTTTAGCAATAACCAAACGTTTAAAAGAAAAGAATTTCGTTTAACGGAAAAGAAATGTTATCATAATCGTTCTTTTTTATGATGCTATAAATCATTTTTTTAACAGGAAAATTATTTTATATTTAGTGGCAACTTAATAGCATTACAATTAGTTCCAACTTATTACATTAAAACCCCTATTTGCATGACCAACAAACGAATACTCCTTTTGGGGATTGTTCTGGTTTTTTTTACCTTCAGTTGTAAAAAAAATAAAATACCCGTTACCCCTCCAATCACTGATACTGTCAAAAAACCTGGCGGCGGCGGCACCCTACCCCCGCCGGGGCAACCCAATATTATTTTTATACTTGCTGATGACATGGGATATGAGATGCCCACATTTGATGGCGGACAATCATATAACACGTCTCATTTAGATAGCCTTGCGGCACATGCAATGGTTTTTAACCAATGCAGGGCCACACCTCTTTGTTCACCTTCACGGGTAGAACTGCTGTCAGGCCTCTATAATTTCAGGAATTATACCCAATTAGGATGGGGGTATTACAACAATAAATATACTTCGTACGCCAAAGTGCTGCAAAATAGCGGGTACAAAACTTGTGTAGTTGGTAAATGGCAGTTAGATGCCACAAGTGCACCAATTACCGACGTAGGTTTTGATGATTTTTGCGTTTGGGATGCCAGTAACAATTCCAAAGTTGGTTATATGTATAAAGACGCAACCTTGTATGATCCAATGGGCGTTTTGCCTCCGAATATAACTACCGGCAAATACAGCGAAGACATTACCAGTGAATATGCAATGAATTTTATTGATCAAAATAAGCATAAGCCATTTTTTATCTATTATTCATTCATGCTGGTACACAGGCCCCATCAACCCACGCCATTAGACCCCAATTACCAGACGTTTGATGACAATTTGCAGGATACAACCTACATTGGATCGATGACCCATTATTTAGATATAAAAGTGGGAGCGCTTATAAATAAATTAAAAGCTGACAGCCTGGAGAAGAATACCATTATCGTTTTTTGTGGTGATAATGGCAGCGAGCCCCTTTACCACTCCCTTTTTAGGGGGAAACTTGTTGCAGGAGAGAAAAGCCATACCACAGAACTAGGAACACATGTCCCCCTTTTTGTGTACTGGCCGGGTCAAATCATGCCTGGTACAAACGATAACCTGGTGGATTTTACTGATTTTGCACCAACTTTTTTTGATATGGCGAACGTAAAGACTAAGCCGACTGCGTTGGATGGGGTTTCATTTTACCCACAGTTATTCGGAATAAACAGTGCTGCACGCACCTGGACTTATTGTTATTACGACCCTTTCCCGTATCCTTTGCCAATGAACCCCAAAACAGCACCAATAAGCTATGCCCAGGATAAAGAGTATAAGCTATATAACCTGGGGATCCGAAAGGGCTTTTTTTATCATTTCACCGTAGATCCTGAAGAAGCAAATCCAATTTACGATAACCAACTTTCACCGGCACAGGTAGCTATAAAGAAAAAACTTCAAAAAGCATTGAGCCAGGTTCAGCTGTGATTTGGGCCTTATAAGTAGTTCACAACAATGAGATTGAGCCAAACACTATCATTATTTTTTTTGCTTGCTTTGCTTTATGCTTGTGAAAACAAAAGCAAGCCCGGCATCCAAATTTCAGGATCAAAACATTCGTTGTTAAGTATTAAAAAAGTGGCCCTTTGCTGTTCATCAAATACCCCTGCCCGTTTTGCAGGCCAAACAACGCCTGCAGAAACGGTGATACCGGACAGCCGTGCCGAAACAAGTAAGTTACATAACGATATGATATGGATCCCATCCGGCACATTTATGATGGGAGCGGCCATTAAGGATGCTTTCCCTGATGAATTTCCAAGGCATAAGGTAATTCTCGATGGTTTTTGGATGGATGAAACACTGGTCACCAATAACGAATTTAAAGAATTTGTAAAGGCCACCGGATATGTTACAACGGCCGAAAGAAAACCCGATTGGAATGAATTGAAAAAACAGGCCCCTCCCGGCACACCAAAACCGGATGATAAATTGCTTGTACCTGCTTCATTGGTGTTTACGCCGCCAGATCATCCGGTCAGCCTTACTGACGTGAGCCAATGGTGGTCATGGAAAAACGGCGCCAACTGGAAGCACCCTCACGGGCCGGGTAGTGATATAAAAGGAAAAGGAAATTACCCGGTTGTACAAGTTTCGTGGTATGATGCCCTGGCCTATTGTAAATGGGCACATAAACGTTTACCAACCGAGGCCGAATGGGAATGGGCCGCCAGGGGAGGTTTAATCGACAAGGAATATGCCTGGGGAAACGAACCTGTAAATACAGGAAAACCAAAGGCTAATACATGGCAGGGGCATTTTCCCGATCAAAATACATTAGTTGATAAATTTTATAACACATCACCGGTAAAGTCATTTCCTTCAAACGGTTATGGACTTTATGACATGGCCGGAAATGTTTGGGAATGGTGTAATGACCTGTACAGTGCTAAATATTATGCCGCGGTAACTACGACTAATGGCGTCAGAAATCCGACAGGGCCCGGCAAAAGCTTCGACCCAATAGCCCCTTATGCGCAGAAACGGGTACAACGAGGTGGGTCGTTTTTGTGTAATGATAGCTATTGCTCGGGGTTCCAGGTTGCCAGCAGGATGAAAAATACCGAAGATAGCAGCACCGAAAATGGTGGTTTCAGATGTGTTAAGGATAAATAGAAACTTGGAAACCCAATCATTTTATTTAAAGCATCTGTCTGCTTTGCAATTTATTTTATTCCATAAAAACGAGCAGCGTTATTATAAAAAATATCCTGTTTCTGTTTTTCATTCAGAAAAGGGGCTGCTTCTATCATCCTGATTGACAAGGGGATTGCATCTTCCCATATCATCTGGTCAGAACCGTACATAATTTGTTTTTCATGGCCTGCAGTAATGATCGCTTTCAGATACTGGTAAAATTCTTCCTTAGGCAACACCCAGTCGATAACTGAAATATCGGCATAAACCTGCGGGTATACGTACATAATTGCTTTCGTTTCTTCTAAGTAAGGATAGCCCATGTGCATAATTTGCAACTTCAACTTTGCGTGCTTCTTCAGCACCGGTTCGAGGTAAAAAGGATTTCCGGAAGCAACGGTAAAATTTGGAAAGCCATGATATGGCGTTTCCGGAGGCCCCAGCCCCATGTGAATAGCTATTGGAATCCCAAATCGTTCGCAGATGGCGATATATGGTTCATACTCTGGCTGGTCGAGCGTCTTTCCTTCGTACTGCAGCCCTAATTCTCCAAACACAGCAAATTTCTTTTCCCTGATCAGTTTTTTAAAAGTGTCAGTGTCTGGCAAAAGGTTATTCTGGTGGTCGGGAAATTCGAGTGCGCTTATAAATCGTTCGGGGTCCTTTGTAACATAGTCTGCATTTCTCAAAAGTGTTCCTGAGCAGATGGCTTTTACAACATTATATTTCTTTAGTAATGCATAATTATTCCGGAGGATGGCATCATTCGTGCCGGCGTCGGGAGCTTTGCCGGTAACGGGATTAGGCGGGGGCGGCATTCCATAATCGCCGGCAGAACGCGTATGAAAATGCACATCTATTATTTTTCTCTGTTGCGCATCGCAGTTGACATATATAAATGCAAATACCGCAAATACTAAATAAAGTTTCACCATTATCAAATATAACGAATTTGATATATCATAAAAGCTTTAAAAGCAATCTGCGGCGCAGATAGAACACGCCCCTAAAGGAAAAGCGAATCAACAACACTACATCTTGAAAAAAGAGGTTATAATATTATCACCTGAGGCTGCCCCGATTCGTTTATCTATCGTATATCGTACCAATAATCTGTCCTGGATGGTGAAGCAGGTAAATTTGCCCCATTATATAAATTACAAACGGGGTTATTTACACAGGCTAACGCACGGCAAACGGGTTGGCAATATCGCTATTATTCACTATTACTGTTAAAACGTTTTAGGTTCATGCCTCAAAACTATTAATATTAATTTAAGTGATTCATAACGTTTTATTTGCATTTTGCATGCTAAATAAAATATGCCCGTACTATCGTTTGAAGAGCCATATACGGCAAAAACAAACAACAACGACGCATGCGGTATGGCTTTACAAAGGTTTGGGGAAAGCCATGCTGAAATATGTGAACCCATTTGACACAGACGGTTAATAACCGAATGCAAACCAATTTTAAAACCCCGATGACAACTAAAGCGTCATCTCATTTAAAACCAGCTTTAACCAACCCAGAAATATGAACAGGATTAAATTTTTACTTCCAATTGCCGGAGTGTATTTACTGATGGCGCCCTGTAAACTGACGGCCCAGCCGGAAAAAAAATTGAGGGTAGTAGTGATGACAGATATCGAGGCCGACCCGGACGACTCCGAATCATTGGTGCGTTTTTTAACTTATTGCAATGAATGGGATGTGGAAGGTCTGATTGCTACCACCTCAATCCACCAAAAAACAAGGGTTGCGCCGGAGAGTATTTTAAAGGTGCTGGATGCTTATGATAAAGTACAGTCCAATTTACTTAAACACGAGCCGGGCTACCCTGCGGCATTGACATTGAAGGAAAAAGTAAGCTACGGACCCGCCGTTTACGGCATGGAAGGTGTAGGGCAAGGGCACAATTCACCAGGCTCTGAATTGATTGTTAAAGAGTTGAAAAAGCCTGATGCCCGCCCCTTATGGTTTACGGTTTGGGGTGGGACAAATGTACTTGCACAGGCGCTGTGGAAAATTAAAAACACGCTTCCTGCTGCTGTAGCAGAAGAGATTTATAAAAAGGTACGAATTTATACGATTTCCGACCAGGACGACACCGGCCCGTGGATCAGGAAGTCGTTCCCTTCAATATTTTTTATTGTAACGCCGGGATATAACTACTCGAGGGCAACATGGTTGGGTATGTCATTCGGTATGCCGGGATCAAATACGGAAGTAATTTCACCAGAGTGGCTGGCAAAAAACATACAGCAGGGCCACGGTCCGCTTGGCGCTGCTTACCCCGATGTTTCTTATGGTATGGAGGGCGATACGCCCAGTTTTTTAAACCTGATTGACAATGGGCTTGATGATCCTGAACATCCTGATTATGGTGGCTGGGGCGGACGATATGGATATTACCTGCCAAAGTTTGAAGACTCCAACACCGGTCGCTTCCACCGTGACAATTGGCCGAAAGACGATCCGGAAACGCGTCCGATATGGACGAACGCCAATGACTCGTTAATATCCACCGTTGACAAAAAAGGCTATAACAACAACCAGGCTACGATCTGGCGTTGGCGCGTGGAGTATCAGAATGATTTTGCCGCCCGTATGCAATGGACAACCAAAAGCTATAAAGAATGCAATCACCCGCCGGTACCACACCTGGCATTTGGCGATAAGATGACCGTAAAATCCGGGCAGCAGTTCCACCTGAGCGCAGCAGGGACAACCGATCCTGACGGCGACTCACTAAGTTACCTGTGGTTTCAATATGCTGAGGCTGGCACTTACAAAGGACACGTTAGCTTCGCGCCTTATTCAGCAAATATGTACGACGTGCCTGTAACCGCACCGGTTGTTGATAGCGCTGTAACCATCCATTTTATTTTGAAAGTTACCGATAAGGGGACACCCGCATTGACAAGATATAAACGGGTAATTGTAACGGTTTTACCAAAGTGACGTCATTTAAAATAGTGTAAACCCTATTTTAATACATAAGCATATAAACAACTGGCTATTAAATATTTACAGAATTAAAACCCTTGAATATGTAAACCCTTTGTAAACCCTTTTTTGTGCTTTTTGCGTTCAATGAACTTGTGGCTTGACGATTGGTCCATTTATGGTTGACACGACGCTATTCGCGGAACATGATCAAGAAAATGGATGGCTCATCATTCGCAGTTGGTAAACGCTTCCAGGTATTTGTCGATGTAAACTTGCTTACTTAACGTTTTATATTGCATAATAAACCTGGGATGCTCCAATGCGACGATCTTTTTAAAGAAGTGATATTCCTGGTTAATCCTGCTCAAAAATTGTTCGTTTTTTCCGGTTCCAAAACAAAAGCAAACATCTGTTTTAACCCCCAAGGCAATCTGCTTGCTGATATTTTCGACAATGGATTCCGTTACGGCGCTAATTAGTTCCTTACTATCGTAGTAATTGTAATTCTTTTCCTTTCCGTTTGCTTCAACCTTTGTAAAACCAAGCGGAAACAGTGAGTTGATGTAGAATTTTTTATAAAACGCATCAGGGCCGCCAAAAGCGTTGATCATGTCATACACAAAAACCGAAGAGGGCTCGTGCGTTGGTTTACCTTTATAATCGATATGACATTCCGAGACTAATCTTTTTGGATCTGTAAAAGGGATACCCGTTAGCCCCCCGCCAAACCTACCGGGGTTAATACCCAATATCAAATGGCGGGTATTGTTGTCGTTGTAATATTTATGGTAAAAAGCGTCCGCAATTTCCATAGTTTGTGCAAATTCTTTAAAAGGATTCATGATCCGGATTCCGTCCGGAAGAGCCGGCCCGGTATACTCCAGGTTTCTATTGAATAAGATAACTTTATCAGCAAACGTCATGTGGCAAGGTAAATGTTTTTCGTTAATTTGATCAGCAGCAACAACCAGGTCCGCAGCACTTATCAGCATGTTTTGGCTCAGGTTTACCCCGTTCAATTTCAGCAGGTGTTGCCGCCCTGATACTATCAATTTTAACGTTAATAAGATAGGTTTCGGGGGAATTATCGTCAATTTTAAATTTAATCAGCTTAGAAAATCCCGCTGGCAAGCCTTCCAATCCTTTTTCCAACCCCGGTAATATATCGCCCGATCCATGCAGGTATTCAACCGGGGGTTTATCCATCATATCTTCCAAAATCTCGCCGCGCCCGTTTTTCATTACATATCTTATGGCTACTACTGTATTTGCTGCAACTTCCATTGTCTAAATTTAATTTGTTCAACCTAAACCAGCTTCCCCGATACCATTATCTTCTGAATATTTACGTCACCATAAACAATTTTATAGGATGGCTTACCCTGGTGCAAACTCACGGTTCCAAACCCTGTTTCAGTAGAGATAAAACTTGTAAAATCACCAATTTTTGAATCGATATGCAGGGTTTTATCTACGGCGTCATAGCGCACACCGGTTAAGGCCTGCAAATAGCCATAACTTGATAATGCGCGGGCATACCAGCTACCGCATTCGTACTCATTAAATGGGTTGCGGATGCGCCCGTTGTACCTGTCGCGCGATGCGCGGACGATTTCCAGCCCCTCTTTTACATACCCCATCAGCATCAGGTGCGATGCTACCTGGTGTTCAATGCCTGTCCATACCTCATCGCTGTAAACAAATGGCAACGACAGTTTACCGCCATTGGGCCAGGTGCATAACAACAGGCCGCCTTCATCACCTAATGCATATGTGGGACGCTGCGGGTTGGCGTGCTCGCTCAGGTTTTCCTTCAGGTTATATTTATGAACAGCCAGCAGGTGGCTTTTTATTTTTTGGGGATCGATGGTTTCTTCAACGCTGCACATGCGGCCGATCCAGGCGCCCAAAATGCCATCCGATAAGCAGCCTTTACCATATTGGTATTTGGGGCCTTCCTTTTGAAGTAGTTCCTGAGCTTCCTTTGAATATTCACCGCCAAATGACTGCGCCTTAGCCGGGTCCTTTGCGTTCAATCCTTTATATGCTATTTCCTGGATAAAATATTCACCATCGTACAGTTCAGTTTCAAGCAGTTTTTTTGCTTTGGCGGATAGCTGCTCATATTCCCGGATGTCCTTGTTTAAGAATTTCCCCATAGCGATCATGGCATTTAATGCACCGCAATAAAAGCTGGTATGCATCCCATCGCCTCCCCAAAACTCAATATCATAGGTATTGTGATGCGGCTCTTCAATAGCTCCGCGGTGCCTCGGGTCCCAGGTGTTGATGCAGTAATCCATACTGGTTTTTACCATGGGGTACATTTTTTTGAGCCAGGTTTTGTCACCATAAATACGCCACTCCCGGTAAACTTTCATAATACCGCCTAACTGGCCATCGGCCGCTGCGTGAAAATCGTGTTTGGTGGGTTGTATTGGTAGGTTTGCCCTGAAAGTCTGGTGCCCGCTCGTATCCTGGTTTTCGCAAAATTCGGTATGTCTTAAACTTCTTTCAAGGGCCGGGAAAAGATGCGGTATCGCCTGGGCATAGTTCCAAACATGGGTACAGGAGCCGTGGCAGCAACCCCAGTTATCGCCGCAGCCTTCAAAACACCACAACCGGCCATCAAACTGGCGCATTACCGTTGGTGATTTTAATATGGATAAGTTTGATGCCACGGCCTCCATAACTTCCGGCGGCAAGGTTGATGAAAAGAAAGCATCTTTAAAAAGCGTTGATTTTTTCTTTAGTTCAGTATAGCTTTTTAACCAGTAAGTGCTCACTTCTTCAATATTGGCAAACTTGCTGCTATACCAGGGTTTGTAGAATTTGCCGCTAAAACCCTTGTCGTATTTGTCAATAGCCAAATCTTCGGGCGTATTACAGCAGCCGGTCGCCGGGTCGCAGTTTTCTTTACGCATGCCCATCTGGCCGTAAGTTTGTTCTGAGTCAGGCGTGTACCAGGCAAACAATACTTTTATTGTTTTTTCCTGGCCGGGTAGTAATTTAAAAGGCACATACAAACTTGCGCCTGGCGCATCTTTTTCAGCCGGAGGGTTTGATTTGGACTTGCCGCTTTTAATCTCGTTCCATGCCATCGTAATCGGGTCCCACCAACCGCCTCGAAACCAGCAATGGTCTACCAAAGTGTCCTCTTCATCTGTAAAAATTGCGAAATCAGTTCGGAAAGGTTTTTCGGCAGTTCCGGTTTCCGTTAATATAAACCCGTTCTGAATAGGGCGGATGCTGTTTTTTCCGTTGTCGACGGTCAAAAAATTCTTTGTATTAAATGAAAAAATGGCTTCGACCGGTGTTTTACCGGTGTTGGAAAACTTATATTCAATCGCTCCAACCGGTAAACTAGAGTTGTCATCATCAGTCGGAATAAATGGACTCCACCCTGTTAACGCGACTTTCAGTGGGAGATCATTATCTATAATATCTAAATAAGCAAACGGGAACCTGGCTTTGAAACTTGCGTGATGGAAATGGGGTAATCCGGTAGTCGCCCCGCCCAACCCGTTGGCGGCATCCTTTAAACCGAATTTTTTCCAGTCGGGCACAGGCCCTTCTAATAGTTTAGCCCCGTTTGTAATGCCTTTAACTGATATCGCAGCAAAAAGGCCCGGTTCATTAAATATATCGGGCGTATTTTTAACGGATACGTGCGAGATGGCGCCCGATCCCTCCAAACAAAACATGCCCGCCCCTAACCCCCCAATCGGGAAAGCTACGCGACTCAAATGTTGACCGGTATAGGCTGAGTTATAGGAACGTTTAGCAGATTGTTCACCGGATGAAGGAGCCTCCTCACGGATTAATTTTTCAGGATCTGCAATACCTAACTTTCCCAGCGGTAAAATGGCTGCTGCACTGCCTACGCCAATATTTTTCAGAAAGTCTCTGCGGTCAGACTTGTTTTTCATACGCAATAATTTGGAGAAATGGAATAATTGGAAGCCACAATTTAGTTAAAATTATTAATAAAGCAGTTTGTAAAATGGCATTTACCGCTTGGGCAGAACGGGCAATAATTGTAATATTACACATCGAAAAAATACGAAGTAATGGCTGATAGTAAAATTATTTATGCAAAGGAATCTACACTAAATCCTGATGAATTTATTGATGTATTGAGAAGAAGCACCCTGGCCGAACGCCGCCCTGTTGACGATCCTGAAAGGATAAAACTGATGTGCCAGAATGCCAATTTAATAGTTACCGCGAGACAAAACGGCTTACTTGTTGGCATTGCACGTTCAATAACTGATTTTGTGTATTGCACCTATCTTTCTGACCTCGCTGTTGATGCTTCACTTCAAAAACAAGGGATAGGCGTGGGGTTGATTAAAGAAACCAAGAAACACAGCATGCCAGCAAAATTGATATTGCTTTCGGCGCCGGCTGCTGTAAATTACTATCCAAAAATTGGCATGAAGCGCCACGAGCATTGTTTTATGCTTGACGATATCACTGACCTGGAAACTTAGCTTTAATTAAATTGAAGCGCTTTTTGCTCATTTAATAAATCCATACACTCTGTTGCAATTTCCAATTCCTCGTTGGTGGGGATCACCAAAATTTTAACGGAAGAGTTGTCGGCATTTATTTCGTGTGTGCCATTTATTCGTAAACTGTTTTTTTGTTCATCTATCCGGATCCCGAAAACATCCATTTCCTGGCAGATCATTTCCCTGATCAAGACATCATTTTCACCAATACCGGCGGTAAACACGATTGCATCAAGGCCATTGAGTGCCGCGGTGTATGAGCCGATATATTTTTTAATACGATAGGCAAACATTTCAAAAGCCAGCAGGGCATTGTGGTCACCTTCTTCAATCAGTCTTTTTATATCCCGCATATCACTGTACCCTGTAAGACCAAACATGCCACTTTCCTTGTTCAGGATACTACTAACCTGTTTGATATCATACCCTAGCTGCGTCATCATATATATTAATACAGATGGGTCTATACTGCCGCTGCGGGTTCCCATGATTAAACCTTCCAGGGGGGTAAGCCCCATGCTGGTATCAATGCACTTGCCTGCATTTACAGCGGCCATGCTGCAGCCGTTGCCCAGGTGTATGGTAATAACTTTTGCTTTAGGGTTGCTGAGGTAATGTAACGCTTTATCAGTTACGTATTTATGGCTTATCCCGTGAAAACCGTAAACCCGGATGCCATCGTCGTGATAGAAAGTTTGAGGGATGGCATAGCGGAACGCTTTTTCGGGCAGTGTCTGGTGGAAAGCGGTATCGAATACACAAACATGGGTTGCTTTGTCAAATAGCTTTTGGGCTACCTGTATGCCCTGGTAACTTCCGGGGTTATGCAGGGGGGCAAGGGCAAATATCTTTTTTATTTCCTCTTTAACCTGTTCGGTAACAATAGTGGTTTTTGTTAAAGTTTCGCCGCCATGAACGATGCGGTGCCCTACTACGTTAATATCATCAGGGTTTTGTATTACACCTATTCCTGGTTCGGTTAAAAGTTTTGCTGCTTCAAGCATGCCAACTTCATGATTGGGTATATCAAAGGTTAAACTGATCACCTTTTCCTGGCCATCGGCGTAAACTTTGTGTACAATACCTGAGTTTGGCAGCCCGATCCGTTCGATCAGCCCAAAACATACCGGTTTTGCAGATGGCATTTTAAACAGTTGATATTTGATAGAACTGCTACCGCTATTGATCACAAGAATATTCATATCAGGCTACTAATTCTGGTTTGGGTTGGTTAACTTCCTGGCCCTGGATAGCGGTAATAACGATGGTATTAAAAATATCATCGGCAGTACATCCACGACTTAGATCGTTAACCGGTTTATTTAATCCCTGCAACATCGGGCCGATTGCCAAAGCTCCTGTTTCTCGTTGCACTGCTTTATACGTATTGTTGCCAGTATTCAAATCGGGGAAGATCAATACACTTGCCTGACCGGCTACTTCTGAATCCGGCATTTTTTGTTTGCCAACAACCGGATCAACGGCCGCGTCATATTGTATTGGGCCTTCAACTTTAATGTCCGGGCGTTTAGCTCTTACAATGTTGGTAGCATTACGCACTTTGTCAACCTCTTCGCCAACGCCCGAGGTTCCGGATGAATACGAAAGCATTGCCACCCTGGGTTCAATGCCAAAACGTTTTGCGGTATCCGCCGATGAAATGGCAATTTCAGCTAACTGTTCGGCGGTTGGGTTCGGGTTTACCGCACAGTCGCCAAACAAACAAACCCTGTCCTCCAGGCACATAAAAAACACTGAAGATACTGTTTGAATGCCGGGCTTTGTTTTGATGAACTGAAGCGCGGGCCTTATTGTATGCTGGGTGGTGTGTACCGCGCCGGAAACCATTCCGTCTGCTTCGCCTTTATAAACCATCATGGTACCGAAGTACGATACATCGGTCATCAGGTCGCGGGCCATTTCAAGGGTTACGCCTTTGCTTTTACGCAGCTCAAACAGGGTGTTGGCGTAGTCCTCTAGTTTTTCAGAAACCGTGGGATCAATAATTTTTGTTCTTTCCGGAGCCAGTACTAAGCCCAGGCGCTTAATCGAATCGTTGATTTCAGTGATGTTGCCCAATAAAATAAGATGAACAACATGCTGGCTCACCAGGCGTGCTGCTGCTTTTAATATGCGATCATCATTACCTTCAGGTAACACAATGGTTTTGGTTTGGCGCTTTGCCCATTTAACTAACTGGTATTGAAACATGTGACTGGTAATAGCATCAGATTTGTAGGTAATAATACTTTTATCCAATGCTGTTACATCTACATATTTATTGAACATGTCAATGGCAAGCTGAACTTTTTTAGGGTCATCAGGCGTTATTCTCGGTTTAATTGCGCCTATTTCTGCGCTGGCCTGGAAGGTTCCCATTTCAACAGAAATTATGGGTACTATGTTATGTAAGCCTTTCACCAGCCGCATAACCGGTTCTTCGGGCATAATTCCGGCTGTGAGCACAATACCTGCAACTTTTGGATAACTTGATGACAGGTTAGCCTGTAATGAGCCTATAATAATATCGCCCCGGTCACCGGGGGTTACAATCAGCACATTTTCTTTAATAAAACTTAAAAAGTTGGGCAATTGCATTGCGCCTGTCACAAAGTTGTCTACCCTGTTACTCAAATAATCACCACCAAAAAGAAGTTTACCATGCAGACTTTCACAGATATCCTTAATGGTTGGGTTTTGAAGGCCAGGTGCACAAGTAATCACGGAAAGAATAGTGTCGTCAGGTAATTGCGTGGAAAGCACTTCTTTTATACTTTCAACCTGATCCTGTTGGGCCTTATTAACGATAATACCCAAAACCTGTACTTCATGATCCTTAAAATTATGGAAAAAGTTTAACGTTTCGTTGGTTACCTGGGCGGTGGTTTTATTTTCGCCTGATACTACCAATAATGCCGGGCTACCGAGGTTCTTAGCGATCAGCAGGTTGAGTTCAAACTCAAACGCTACGCCTTCACTCGTAAAATCACTACCCTCCAAAACTGTGAAATCATAGCTTTCTTCAATTTTTTTAAACTTGTTGATGATAGTATCGATCATCTCCCCCCGGCTCTCTCGCTCAATATATTCAAGTGCTTCCTGCCTGGTAAATGCGTAGGAGTCTTCATACTTTATAGGCAGTTTAAAATATTCAAGTATCGTTTGAATGTGGGTATCTTTTTTTTCCTTTGGATCAAAGTTGATCACCGGTTTAAAGAAACCTATTTTTTGAGTTTTGCATAGTAGCATATTCACCAGCCCAATAGTAACTACGGACTTTCCGCTGCCAGGCTCGGCAGAAGCTATAAAAATAGTTTTAGCCATTTTTTTTCAAAAAGGATTTTGCGTAAATATCGGGTTAAAAATTCTTTTAAGAGACATTCCCACCAGCTAAACCATGTTTGCTGTGGCCAAATATTGAATTTTTTACAGTTTGACAACTATGCAACACCTCATCAAGCCTCCACTTTAAATGTGTATAGGTTTCAATCAGGCCCAGGTCAAAATCTTCTTTCTTTTCCGTAATCAGCGGTTCCAGTTGGTGCAGGTAGGCGTTCATTTCCTCTTTTAAACCAAGATAGGTTTTTTCGAGGCCGCTAAGCTTTTCAATTTCTACTTTTTTGCCGGCTTGTACAACTATGTTTGCGGTCAACTTATTTAAAAAAACAAGTTCGCTGTCTAAAAAATCAAGGTCTGCTATCCATTGTTTTGCTTCCAGGTAAAGTTCCTGTAGCTCGGTATTCAATTCGCCGTCTTCAATTGCTGTTGTCATGGTCTTTAAAATAATATCCAAAATTCCCTGATTTCCAATAAAGTTCTATTGATAACTATCAGCGTAAAAAGTGATTCTTGTCAGTTTTTGGTTGTTATTTATACTAATCTGTTAGCGCTTTTTTGCAAATTGAGTTAAACCCATTTCGGTTAAAAATAAATCCAAAATGCTTCCCATCCGATTCCAGCCATAAACCGGCGTTTGCTTTTAACCAGACTTCTTTCTTTAAAATGGCTTTTTTTCATTTCAATTGTTCGGGAATATAAAAATGCTGTAAGGTTTTAAACAGTTTTGTCAAATGATAATAAACTATGATTTTTTGTTGAAAGACTTGATATATTTGCAGCCCCAATAAAACAAACATCTAATGGAGAGGTGTCAGAGCGGTTCAATGTGCCTGATTCGAAATCAGGTGT
>NZ_CAIWNH010000369.1 GCF_903913935.1 uncultured Mucilaginibacter sp. | reverse complement strand
TGACTGGAGTTCAGACGTGTGCTCTTCCGATCTTGTGGGATTTTATTTACAGGGTGGAGAATGCTCCACGGATTTAAGAAAGTGTGAGCAAAAAAAAAGCTTGTTTCTTTTTGGGAAACAAGCTTTGTATACTAATATAAAATTAATTAGTTAAGGTCGGCGCTACCAGTGCTTTTCTTGTCACTGAGGTCAGCGCTACCAGTGCTTTTCTTGTCGCTCAAATCATTGTTATCGCTTAAGTCAGCGCTACCAGTGCTTTTCTTGTCGCTTAAGTCAGCGCTACCAGTACTTTTCTTGTCGCTTAAGTCAGCGCTACCAGTGCTTTTCTTGTCGCTTAAGTCAGCACTACCAGTACTTTTCTTGTCGCTTAAGTCAGCACTACCAGTGCTTTTCTTGTCAGAAACAGAAGTAGAATTTTTTATTGAAGTTGTTTGAGCATGGGCCGAATTTGAGAGAGCACCAATGCTTAAAACTAACGCAGCTGATAAGAATAATTTTTTCATATAGAATATTTGAATATGTATAATTTTTTAAGCCAGATTCTTTTTCAATAATTTATTTATCAAATACCACATCTTTTAACAAATCGATTTCGTACAAGGGGTAATTAACCGCCGGCACTAAGTTTTTGAATGAGTGAAAACTTATCAAAAACAACGACTGTAAAAAAATTACAGAACAGTCGTACCGGTTATTTTATTATTTTTTTTTAGAGAAAACCTAAAAAATAACACTAAAATTCAACGGTACTTATTTTTTTTATTTTTATGGAATTCAGCGAGTTAAATGAAAATTAAGTGCTTGTTTGTACAGGTACTGCCAACTATTTGCAATAACATGGGAACAAATAAAAATCCTTAATTGGATTAACTTTCTTGGTCCAATAATTTATCAGGTTCAAATCTAAGCAATAGATTTCAATAAACAAAATAAAATATCAAATTAATTAATGTTTTTTTTCGCCTGAATTTATATGTCGGTAAATTATTCGCAACTTTCTTGCGCAACTAACGTAATAATGCCTTAATGAAGAAGATTCTCCTGTTTGTTTTTTTGATAATGCTTAAATTTTCTGCGATGGCTTCTGCGTCAGGCGTAAATTTGCAGCAGGATACTAATGCGGTTAAAAAGCTGAACAGGCAAGGCTTTGACTCCCGTTTGACAAATCCTGAACAGACAATTATTTACGCCGATAGAGCTATGGCTTTGGCTAAAGCGCTTAATTATGATAAAGGTATAGGAGAGTCCTATCGCGTACGGGGAATTGGTAATTATTATCTTAACCACTCGCAAAAAGCTATTGATGATTATTTGGCTGCTTACGATAGCTTTAAACAGATTAATGATTTACGCAGCGAAGCTAGTGTACTTAATAATATAGGAAACTTATACCGGGACATTGATTATGGTAGCGCCCTGGATTTCTTTCAGCAAGCTTTGACCATCGCCAATAAATTACATGACGCCCATCTCATCGCTAAACTTGATTTAAACATAGGCGATGTTTACTTTCGAAAAAAAAGCTATTACCAGGCTTTGAGCTATGATAACCAGAGTAATGTGCTTTTTGCAGCACTAAAAGACTCTGTCAATCTGGTGCTCTGCCTTCAAAATAAAGGTGTTATTTATTTTTATCTGCGGCAGTACGAAAAAGCGGATAGCTTGCTTTTAAGTGCCAATGAAAAGGCCCGTCAATTAGATTTGAATGAAACTATGGCCAGTATCAACTTAACCATTGCTGATTCATATATTGCCCAGGGAAAGTACACTGCTGCTGAAAAAGCTATTCAGGAAGGGTTGGTTTATGCCGGTGCAGTTAAAGATGAAAAAATACAGGCAGATTTTAAGTATACCAGTTATCAATTAGAGTCAAAGCGCAAAAACTATAAGGTAGCACTTTCTATCTTACAGGAAATTTACCAGACCGATAGTGTTAGTTTTAAGCAAAACAGTTCCACCCAAATAAACCTGCTGCGCGAACAGGCGAAGCAACAAGCCCGCATAAAGGAAAATGAGATATTGATCCAGAAACAAAAATATGACCGCGTCAGATTCTGGGGGGTAACAGTAGTCGCCGGCTTATTGCTCATTTTAGTTGGTTTGCTGGTGAGTAATGTTAAACGGAAAGCTAAAACCAACTTACAGCTAACAGCACTGAATGCCGAAGTCTCCAGGCAAAAAGATAACCTCGACAGGATCAATCATCACCTGGAAGAAATTATTGACGAAAGAACAAAAGACTTGCAGGTAAAGAATAAAAAACTGTCCGAGTATTCATCCTATCTGTCGCACCAGATCCGCGGGCCTATAGCCACACTTAAAGGATTACTGAACCTTGAAAAAGAAGGCCTGGTTGACCAGCGCGAATGTATCAGGATGATGAACAAGAGTGTTTCGGAAATTGATGATAAGATCATTGAAATGAGCGATATGCTCCACGATCCGGGAAGGGCTGGATTTTAGTTAGCTCATAGTTAATAGCAAGGATTACTGAGCCATTGAAGCTGCTTTGAACTCCTTTAAATAGGCAATGCCGAGTGGATCTGTGCCTCTATCAGCCCAAGGTATAAACAGTACCAGGCGATCATTTGAAGTACAAGCACCTGGCGATGTTTTTTATAACCCTTAGTTTCAAATGCCAGCTTTTCTTCCCCAGATGTTACAAAATACCTTATCTCTCCCTTGCTGGGTTTAAAAGTCGACGCTAATAAATCAAATGCCTTAACTTTTAATTTGCTTACAGGATCGTGAATAATTTCGTCATTAACTGCAGCATCACCGGACATTGAGATCAAATAATTTAACATAACAGGTAGCGTTTATATCACCTGTTTTACAATTATTACTCCAAAAGTCCTGTTATTTGCCAGAAACAGCAATTTTACTAACAATAGCCTCAAAAGATAATTTATTTGGCCGAAAATTTCAGACAAACAAATTTTAGTGAGGGCTGGTTAGTACAAAAGTGTCATTTTTAATAAACAGAAACGCAAAAATCAAACTGCTTCGACAGTTCTGTTACGCAATTCTTCGTAAAGTAAAATCACTTTTCGTTGCAGATTTGCTATCTCAGCTTCGCGGTCAACTATTTTCTTTTGGGCGATGCTTAAATTCGAAACCTGGGGTTCCGCGCTTTCAGCGTCCAGCGATAATAAGTTAACTACATTAACTTCGTAAATGTTAGCGATCTGTTCCAGGCGCGATAAGTTGATATCGGTAACACCGGTTTCAATTTTTGAAAATGCCGGGATGGAAATTCCCAAACGGTTTGCCACGTCTTCCTGGCTCCAACCGCGTTGGTGGCGTAAAGTACGGATGTTTTTAACAACAGATTTATTGGTTTTCTTTTTTAAATTTTCTGTCATAATCAGGTTTTCTCAATAATATTAGATCACTTAGGTTAACAAAATTAGACAAATTTTATGCCATTTATTAATTATAGGGCAAATTTAACTTGCCATACAATTAATAAATAAAACATTGCGAAATATTGGGGAATATTTTCTACATAGATGGGTAGAAAAAGCAATGCTTTTACATAATTCTTAATTTTGCAAATTTCAGTAAAAGCTGCTTTTGGCCTATTTCTTTAAAGAAAATGGTCGCTTTTATATCAGGTTTATTGCCTTCAAGGCTTATTACTTTGCCAAACCCAAATCTTTCATGTTCAACTTCCATACCAACCTGCAGGTTCGATGTATCTGAGGGTGCAAAACCCGCTGAAGGCACATGCGCCTTTGCCAGTATCGAAGTAGTTTTAACAACGGCGGCTTTCGGTTTCGAGAAAGTATCAGCCCCTTTGCTCCATGCCGCCCGATCGTCGTCAAAAAATGGGTTGCCTGAGCTTGCCGGCTTCGCAGTGAAGTCAAGTTCAAGGTATTGTGCGTCAATTTCATCCAAAAAACGGCTTGGTTCGCAACTGATCAGCGTACCAAATTTAAAGCGCGAAGTAGCATAACTCATGGTCAGTTTACTCTCAGCACGGGTGCTGGCTACATAAAACAAGCGTCGCTCTTCCTCCAGGTCAGTACGCGAATTAAGCGACATTTGCGAAGGGAATAAGTTCTCTTCCAGCCCAACTACATACACATGCGGGAACTCCAATCCTTTTGACGAGTGGATGGTCATCAGCGATACGGTATCGGCATCGGCATTTTTGTCCTTGTCGTCATTGGTTAGTAAAGCCACATCCTGCATAAATACATCCAGGCCTTTTTCTTCAATATCTTCCCGTTCCGAAAATTCTTTGATCCCGTTCAGTAATTCCTGGATATTTTCGTACCGGTTAAGTCCCTCAACCGATTTGTCTTCATACAGATCTTTCAGTAAACCCGAGTGCTGGGCAATATGTAATGCTGCCTCGTAGGCCGACAAATTTTTCGTGATCACCTGGAAACTCTGAATCATGGTAGAGAAATTACCCACAGCCGCAGAGGTGCGCCCATCCAGGTATTTCGACGGATCCAGCAATACTTCCCAGGCGGTGATGTTGTTTTGCCCCGCGCTTAAAATAATGCGGTCAACAGTGGTATCGCCGATGCCGCGGCGTGGATAATTGATTACGCGTTTCAGCGCTTCTTCATCCGCGGGGTTAAAGGTGAGCCTGAAGTAGCCGATCAGGTCCTTGATTTCCTTCCGCTGGTAAAAACTCAGGCCGCCGTATATTTTATAAGGCGTTCCCTGTTTGCGGAGCGCCTCTTCCATCGAGCGCGATTGCGCATTGGTACGGTAAAGAATCGCGAAATCGTGCCAGGCCAAACCTTTGGTGGTTCTTTGGAACATAATATCTTCCGCCACCAGTTTTCCTTCCTCGTTATCGCTGAAGGCCCGCATCACTTTTATCTTTTCACCCGTTTCCTTTTCCGAAAAAACGTTCTTTTTCAGCTGTTCCTTATTATTGGAGATGATGCTGTTTGCAACATTTACGATGTTTTGGGTTGAGCGGTAGTTTTGCTCCAGTTTAAATACTTTCAGGTCCGGGTAATCCTTTTCAAAGTTCAGGATGTTCTGGATATTGGCGCCGCGGAAGGCATAGATACTTTGCGCGTCATCGCCCACCACACAGATATTCTCATTCACTGCAGCCAGCTTTTTCACGATGAGGTATTGCGAAAAGTTGGTGTCCTGGTACTCATCCACCATCAGGTATTTAAACTTATGCTGGTATTTGTTCAGCACTTCGGGGTGCAGTTTTAGCAGTTTGTTGGTTTTAAACAGCAGGTCATCAAAATCCATGGCGCCGGCACGGTAACAGCGCTGCGCATAGTTTTGGTAGATGACGCCTATTAAACCCCTGCCGCTGCTGAAATCATCCGCCTGGATCTGCTCGTTCTGCTGGTATTCCATCCAGCTCACAAGGTTATTTTTTGCCGCAGAAATGCGGTTATGTACAAAGTTGGGGTTATACAGCTTATCGTCGAGGTTCATTTCCTTCAGGATGGCCCTCAGCACGCTTTTGCTGTCGTCGGTATCGTATATGGTAAAGTTGCTGGGGTAACCAATTTTGTCGGCCTCCACCCGTAATATTTTGGCGAAAACAGAGTGGAAGGTTCCCATCCAGATATTTTTTGCTTCGGGGCCCACCAGCTGGTTGATCCGTTCGCGCATTTCTTTGGCCGCCTTATTGGTAAAGGTAAGCACCAGGATATTAAAACTATCTACCCCGCTGCGGATCAGGTGCGCCACCCGGTAAGTGATCACCCTTGTTTTGCCCGATCCTGCGCCGGCGATGATCATCACCGGCCCTTTTAATTGCTGTACTGCCCTTTGCTGCTCCGGGTTTAAACCCTGTAAATAATCCAAATCTTTTTCCTCTTTTCTGTTAGGGCGAAATTAGGCTTTTGCGGTGAAAGTAGGAAGTGATTTCGGATTTCGGATGTTCGATTTCGGATTTAAGGTAAGAGGGAAAGTCAGGAAAGTCAGGAAAGTCAGGAAAGCCGCGAAAGTCAGGAAGTCCGAAAGACTGGAAGGGGGGAAGTCTCCGCCCATTCCGCCCTTGTTGGTGTTTTCACCAAC
>NZ_CAIWNH010000368.1 GCF_903913935.1 uncultured Mucilaginibacter sp. | reverse complement strand
TTCATCAGCGCCGCTTTAAAGCTTAGCCACGATACCGTTGCAAAGGAGATAAACAACACAATGATGAATGGAACAGCAAACAGTATCCAGCTGATATCGATACGGAAAGCGTACGTTTGCAGCCACTGGCGGATGGCATACCAGCCCAGCAGCGCCGCTATTGCAAATGCGATCACTACCAGTAAGGCAAAATCCTTATAAAGCAACGTTAGTATGCTGTTTACCGATGCACCCAGCACCTTGCGGATGCCGATCTCTTTGGTGCGCTGCACAATGGTGTAGGACACCAAGCCAAATAAACCAAGGCAGGCCACAAAAATACCTATACCGGTAAAGGTGGCAAATACCTGCCCAAATTGCCTGTCGGCATGGTATTGCTCATTAAAATGCTGATCAAGGAAAAAATAATCGAACTGGTCGCCGGGGAAAAATGCTTTCCAGTTGTTTTTTAAGGCTCCGATGGTTCGCGGTAAGTTATCGGTACTAATTTTTACCGATACGTTACCCCGCACATCAGGGATGCAGCGAAAAATAAGCGCATCGTAAGCATCATGTAACGATTGCTGGTGGAAATTTTGCACCACGCCAACAATGGTGTAAACCTGTCCCCAAAAATCAATTTCCTTACCAACGGCTTGTTCAGGTTTGTCAAAGCCTAATAATTGCACGGCTTTTTCATTAAACACCACCGCATGCGGGTCTGTACTGAAATCTTTCGAAAACAACCGGCCCGCCAGCACGTGCGCACCATAGGCCTTCAGGAAATCATAATCGCCGCCAATGATGCGGTATTGCTTGCCGCTGGCCTGGTCGGTACCTTTTAGTTTGATGCCGCCGGCGTTCCAGTCTACCGGATCGCCGGGAATGTTGGTGGATACGGTTACACTTTTAACCGCCGGATCGCGCAGGCTTTCGTTTTTAAAGGAACTCATGCTGCGGTAAAACGAATCTACGTGCGCAAGGGGTGGTTTTATGACCAATGTTTGCTCGATATTGATGCCTAACTTTTGTTTCTCCATAAAATTGACCTGCTTGTAAACGGTAAGCGACCCGATCAATAGGAAAAACGATGCCGCAAACTGGAAAACTACCATCACCTTTCGCAAGATAATGCCGCGTGGCGAAGCGGATAACTTTCCTTTCATCACTTCTACCGGCCTGAAATTCGATAAAACAAGTGCGGGGTAAAATCCTGAAAAGAAGGAACCTACCAAAAACAGGCTGACAACCGCCAGCCAGAAAACCGGCTTTACCAACAAAGTAAGGGTTATATTTTGCCCGGATATGGCCGAAAAGATGGGCAGAAAGACGATGATCATTACAATAGCCAGCACGATGGCCAATCCGTTTAGCAGCATGGCTTCAAGCATAAATTGCGCCAGCAGCTGGCCTTTATTGGAACCAAGGGTTTTGCGTACGCCCACTTCTTTTGCCCGGCCTATTCCGCGTGCCGTAGCCAGGTTAATGTAATTTATCCATGCGATAATGATCACAAATATCGATATCCCCGCCAGCAAATAAACTGATTTACCATCGCCATGGGGCTCTGCCTCCAGCATCAAATTGGGCGAAAGGTGAATTTTTTCCAGGGGCAGCAAATGATAGGCTGCAGTGGCACCCGACCAGTTTATTTTTTTGTACACCCCGTCTACATACGGCACAAACTTAGCTTCCAGGGCTTTTGCGTCCACACCCGGTTTTAGGAGCAGGTAGGTCAAACAACCATCGTTCAACCAGGCATTATCAAGGTCGTTTTTGGGTCCCGCAAATTTTAACAAAGTAGCGTACGACATCAGCAGGTCGCTTCTAAAGTGTGTATTTTCCGGGTAGTCTTTCATTACACCGGTTACTTTTAATATGTTAAGGTCGAATTTAAACGTTTTGCCAACTACATCAGTGGTACCGAAAATTTTTCTAGCTACGGTTTCGGTAATAACGGCTGAATTTACATCCCTCAATGCAGTTTTCGGGTCGCCGCTGATGAGCGGATAAGTAAATAAATTAAAAAATGAAGGCCCGGCAAAATAAGTTTTCGCTAAGGTTAGCCGGGTATCATTATTTACCGCCAGCAATGATCCGTTGCCCACCACTTTTACATAGTCCTCCACCTCGGGGAAATTGTTTTTAAATGAATTTCCTTCCGCAAATGCACCACCAGCCCATTGGGTACTTAATTTGCCATGCTCAAAGCGATCTTGTGTTACGCGGTACACCCTGTCTTTTTTGGTATGGAAATTATCAAAACTCAGCTCGAAGGTTACATATTGAATAATGAGCAAAGCGGCAGCCATACCAATAGCCAGCCCGGCGATATTGATAAAAGAGAAAGCCTTATTCTTTTTAATATTCCGGAAAGCAATGAGAAAATAATTTTTGATCATGATGAAAGCGGTTAGGCGAACACCTCCGCTAACATTGTGCCATTTTTACAAATCACTAATTATGAGGTATTTATGTGTAAATTTAAAATACTAATGCGTTCGGATTTGGCATACTGAGCGTCCGCAGACACGGTTGAAAATGGCGAATTACAAATTAAAGATTGGCATCAACAGTAATGCACCCACAATAGCCGGGTATTATTTTAGAAATGTGATAAGGCCAGGTTAAAGTCTTTGGGTGATTTCCAGAACAAATCTACTGCAGCCCAGCTTATCAGGCATAAGTATATCTACGCTATTTTTCATTAATTAAATACGTAAAAATACGTGAGTTATGAAGTTAAGCCCCCCACTGATTGTTGTTGCGGCCCTGCCTGCAGACAGGGAACGAAGCAATCGCTGTATCAGAACGTCAGTGAAAGGTGAAGTTCGGCGTGCGGATAATTGGTAACCTGGAGAATATAGTAAAGGGATTTGCGCATATAGCAGTTGCTTCTTCGCTAGTAATAGCACATATTAATGTTTCTTCTGTTTATAAATCAATAACTTACAAAATACTTCATACGAGTACTAATCAATTAGTTTAAATACTAATAGACTAGTATCACATTTGATTTTAAATTATATGTTATGCAAAAACTGGCAAAAAGGAAGAACAAATAATGCAGGCCTGCTGGCAGCTGGAGAATGCTTTTATTAAAGCGATCATTAATGAAATGCCCGACCCCAAGCCTCATTATAATACTATAGCTACCATGGTAAAGATTTTGGAAGACAAAGGTTTCCTGGCACATGAAACTATTGGTAACGTTTTCCGCTATTATGCGGTCATATCAAAAGACGCATACCAGAAGCATGCCATGAACGATATCGTAAGCCAGTATTTTGATAATTCGTACCCTAACATGCTGATGTTTTTTGCCAAAGAGCAAAAGATCTCGAACGATGAATTAAATGAAATTATATACCTCATTAATTCACAAAAGAAATGATACCCTTTATCCTGCACGTTGCACTGCTAATAACAGTTTGCCTTTTGTTTTACAAGCTATTGCTGCAAAAGGAAACATTTTACCGTTTAAACCGCATCATCCTGGTTTTTTGCCTGGCCTTGTCTCTTCTTTATTTCAGATGGATCTGAAGTTAAAATAATCTGCAATAAAGCCAATGACCTAATGACTGATGCCCCCTCACCCCTCTTGTTCCATTTCGTAATAATCTTTAAGCAATTCCACCTCTTTTGCACCGGGCTGCAAAATACTCCTGCAAATTTTAGCGATATTGGCCGCTGACGCGCCGCCATTTTGTATCGGGGCCAACCGTTTTAACTCATCAAGATTAAAATAAGAATGCACCTTTTTACCAAGCGCTAAACCAACATAAACGACAGTTGAATATTGAGTGATCAACTCGCAGCAATTGGCGATCATTTGGTTGGTATTACCGCTCCGGTAAATCAAAGTACCCTCCGGCGCGTATTTTCTTATCTCAGCTTCGGCTCTTTCAAATTTTTCGTTGGGGTGTAGTTTAAAAAGCAGCTGGCGGCCATCGGCAATTTCGACTGCCTTTTTTATAAACGCTGCCCGGTTCTCATACCTAAAAGTCTCGCGCATATCCGTAGTGGCCACCATTACGTAATCCCGGTACGGAAAATCGTTATCTTTAAACTGGGCTATATTATCATAATTAGGGATGCCGGTAACCACTATCTTAACGGCCTCAGTACCTAGCCTGGTAAACTGCTGTTTGTACCCTTCGGAGCCGGCACAATATATATCACAAATATTAGAAGTACCGTTTAACGATGTGCCCCCGCTAAACCCAGGGGAAAGCTTAAGGGCCTTAACTATTTTACTTATTAAAGTATATTTATCCGTCATTCCCTCCTGTACCCAAACAATTTTGTTTTTGTGCATCCGCTTGGGGATATGAAGATCAGAACAATAAACTACCAGATCGTACTCATTCTTTTTGGCCTGGTAGTCAATTTGCAATCCATTATTCCTTAGGTATTTTTCAGAGTTTTCTTTAAACTGCCCCCAAAAAATAGTACCCTTAAACAACGGAGTATATTTCATCAGGAAATTGGCCAACTTCAAATCGGTAAAAAACTGGCTGAACCAGCAATCGTATTCATCCAGCTGCCTGGCTATCTGGTGCATCTGCCATGTTTGGTTCATCGAACCGGTGATAAAAAGTACCTTTTTTCTCATATGGGTAACATTAAGCTAATATTAAATATGCAACCCTATATTAAAGTTGCAATATTTTAATTAAATACCAAATTAAAATATTGCACTTTGAAACAACCTCACCCAATTGTAAAAATTTACCATTTGACTAAAATAGTACACAGGTCAATAATCTGTATACATGACGGTTTATATCCAGCTGTAAACAAAAAAGCCCTTCCCGATAGGGAAAGGCCTCTACCGTTTCCATTTTAACATTTAATTAACCGGTATTTCCTGCGATGGTTTCTGCGCTTCGGCATTTTTGGGCAAGGTGACAATGAGCACGCCATCTTCCTGTTTCGCGCTGATGGCAGCAACATCCACCTGGCCGTTTAAGTTCAGCATCCTTTCAAAGGATTTGATCGGGTATTCCTGTTTGCTAAAGTTCGGCAGGTTTTCTTCATCGACGGTACGTGTGCCGCTGATGTATAAAATATCATCCTGTACCGATAGCTTAATATTTTCCTTCGCATAACCAAGTGCGTAAACATAAACCTCAAAATTGGTTTCGTTATCGGCAATGTTTATCGGCAGGTTATATTTTGGCCTGCGAAAATGCCCTTCTCTGAAATGGCCGTGTTTTCCGTGTGCATGGCCGCAACCTTGTGCGCCCCTTGCTGAATTATAATTTCCAAACATATTGTCTTTCATTTTGTCGAACGGCTTTATTGCCCTTCTATAGGTGAAGACGTGTATAGGTCTGAAATTACTTTAAGAAAAATTTTATTTTTTTGAGGGAATATAAAATCACCAATCCTTACGCCCGCACCTTTTCCGCCACTCCTCTTTAAATGCAGCCTTATCCGCCTCATCCATTGTCATTAGCTTATCCTTCAGTATTTCGGCGCGTCCCACTCCCTTATACTTGCCAAAAGGCCCGCCAAAAGAGAGGCGCCCGAATAAGATCCGGCTTAAAACTGCTAAGCCCAGGGCTTGCCAGTAATTTATTTTTGCCAAATGGGTAACCTGCGGCAAGATGATATTCCATAAAAACATTACTACACCGCTTAAGCACACTATAACAGCAACAAAAAAAAGCAGGTATAATAATTTATTTTTCATTCCTCAGGTTATGTGCGTTAGTAATCTAAAAAATCATTGTATAGCGTTTGCAAACGGCTGCGCAAATATTTAACTGCATATCCTTTCCTGGAGATGATGGTCTTTAATTTCTCACCGGTTTCATCTGCAATTTGCTGCAGGGTTTTATCTTCCAGTTCGTTCCATATAAAAACCTGCTTTTGCTTTTCAGGCAGTTCATCCAATGCCTCAAACAATTCCTCCCAAAACAATTCTTTCAGGTAAACCGATTCCGGGTCATCATCGTCCGGCAGCAATATATCCGCAAAATCAACATCATTTTCCTCGTCAGTTTCAACGAGGTCGTCTATCAGTTGTTCGGCCTTTTTTCTGCCTTTATCAATTATCCTATTTCGCGCTACTTTAAACAACCAGCCACGCAAAGATAAAATTTCTTCCTTGTCGCCAATATTACTTAATTGGTACCAAACATCCTGCAAAATATCTTCCGCGTCAGCTTCGCCAGGTACCTTTCTCCTTATAAAGTTAAAAAGTCCCCTGCCATAATCACTAACCGCCTTTACGATATTTTTTGATCTTTCAATCATTCGTTCATCTTTCCTTTTTTTAGGCA
>NZ_CAIWNH010000367.1 GCF_903913935.1 uncultured Mucilaginibacter sp. | reverse complement strand
GGACTGGCAAAATACGCAGCCACATACCCTGACCGAAGATAGCCTTGTACGCGGCAGCAAGCAATATGAATTGACCAACCACCTGGGTAATGTGCTTGCCACCATATCAGACAGGAAGATACAAGCCACAACGCCCCAGCCCGGCACCTCGGGCATAGCAGCCGATCTGTTATCAGCCACGGATTATTATGCGTTTGGAATGCAGATGCCGGGCAGAAATTTTAGCGGTGGAAGCTACAGGTTTGGGTTTAACGGGAAGGAAAATGATAATGAGGTGAAGGGGGATGGTAATGAGCAGGATTATGGGATGCGGATTTATGACCCGAGGTTGGGGAGGTTTTTATCGGTTGACCCGCTGACTAAAAAATACCCTGAATTAACTCCTTATCAATTTGCAAGCAACATGCCAATATCCGCTTCTGATTTAGATGGGTTGGAATCTCTTATTCGGACAGATTATTATAACCTAAGTGGCAAACTTTATAAAACGGAAATTGACGTGCCGGCAAAAAACGAACGGGGACAAGAAGGGATACAGGTACGGGAGGTTCGTGATTTCATTCACAACCTGCCTGATAATAAAAACGAAATAATAGCCATCGAATCAAAAAGCATTTTTATAAAATCAGTTGAAACAGAAGGCCATAAGGACGTAAAAGATGCTACAGGTTGGTTCGAAAAAGTTGGGTACTCGCTTGAAAGCAAGATGCGTGGGAAAAGTGTAGATTCCTGGTCGGGCGTAAACGGAATGGAAAACGCCAGCGCAGGACTTAATAGGCTCGCCACCGTATTCGGAGAAACTGGAGTTGGGGAACCAATTAGTTGGGGTTTAGAGGGTATTGCTGGGCTAATAACAACTATTCATGATTTTTCAGAATATTCAGCGTCAAAAGCTGGTACAATGTTGATCATGAATGCGACTTCCGCTGCGGCTTCGCACGGAATTGATAAAGTACCAAATTTAAAAAGGGTATTCAAAGAGGCTTATAAAAAAGGCATTGAAAAAGTTAATGAAGACGTCAACGATAAAATTAAAGACAAACCCGAAAATAAAGACGATAAAGCACATTATCACCTTAACGAAAACGGACATGGTTATGACCAGGATAAAAAGACCCCGTCTACCCGCAATCCGTAGACTTTTACTACGGATTAGCTATGCCTGTAGTTTTTAACTACAGAACAAGTATGGCTTGACAAAAGAGCGCCCAAGCTTTATTAAAAACAGACATTAATTGTTGTCAGATAATTCCGGTATAAAGTGCGATTTTGCAGTTCCAAACGCACTAAACCGGAGAACAGAATTTAAAGTGATTACGAATTGAGTTTGTAACATAAGGCATCAACAAACTGCTACTTTGAATTAGCCATTACAGGGAATTTTATGCTTTTTTTGAAAAATTTGTATAATACTTTGCCGTTTCAGCAGGCTCTCTCACAGAGGACCCTGCGTCTTCCGTAAAGTAATACAGGGCATGGTCCTCTGCGAGAGAATCTGCGGGGACTGAAGAGTGTCTGTTTTTGCATCTCCTTAAATACTAAATTTCAAAATCATTTGTCCTTTTTAACATGCTTAAGTGTATACAGCATTGCTTCGGTTGGGGAAATAAACCCAATATTTAATTTAACTGTAAAATCTTTGGAAGGTGAAAAAGGGTAGCAAAACGTTAACTCTAAGGGCATTTCAGCATATTCCTTATCTTTTCCGGCATTTACAGCAGCAGGAAACCAGGTGGTTATTTTTCTGTTTGGGTAATTGGGATCGTTATACCAGGATTCCTCCTCCATATTGAAGCTGCAACAATCAAATTTCATTTGGTTGATTAATTTTGAAACTTCGTGGTACTTATTCAACGCTTCTGTGCTGTCCGGCGTTGCAATAAGCGTTGTCTTCCGATATTTTCTTTCAATAGAGCCTTCAGCCTCTATCGTTGCAAATAGATAGCCAGGTAAGTTCTCGTTAGAAATCCATGCAGGAAAACTAAAATCATCCCTTATTTTAGTTCCCATAATATTTCTAAAGTCACCGGGATAAAAACTAATGATCTGATTTAATACGCTACTAAAACCAGTTTTCGCGTTGGGTTGTTTTAGGGCAGTAATCGTTAGTTTTTTATCAGCGATTAACTTCCCTTCATACGTGAAAACTTTTACTTTAATAATGTTGGGTGATGAAAAAGGCAGTTTCCGCAAATATGAACGGGAGTTTGGAGGTACGTCAACAATTTGCCTTGTCACGTATTGTTCGACAGTATCCCGGGATACTTCATAGTATTTAAATACCAGCTTATTGGTGCTAAACGGAACATCAGTGCTATAAAGTAACATGGTTACTATCCTGCCCGCATCGTCAATATTAAAAACACTGTCCTGCCCCACAATTTTAGTACTGGTGACAGAATCACAGAATATCAATTTTTGAGAAAATGTTTTTGATAAGCCTGCTGTTGTCATAAATAGCGCCAAGGCAACGCAGAATTTAATTAGTTTTTTCATTATTATTTCATTTTATTGAACAAAGCCAATTGGATTTTATAAATGGGAATTAGATTTTAAGAACAAAAGAAAACCAATCGTCGACAGTTCTTTCCCTCAAATCCTTTCTTTATTCGTTTGTACCCTTTAAAGACGTTATGGTTTTTCTGTATTCTGCTGCGTGAACAGCTTACCCCAAAAAATAGTTAGTAATAATCCGCTACGTAATATTCGCTTCCTTCTGTTGTTTTACCTTTGATAATATAATAACCCGAATGCTGATTATCATGATACAAAACTGCTTCCCAGTCATTATCTTTCCAGTATAACCCATCAGGTAAAGGGTCAAAAGAAATGGTATTTTGATAATGGCAGAAAATTTTAGATGAATCCGGGTAGTAAACGCCGGTAAAGCTTATTTTTCTGCTATATTTAGTATCATCGGTAAAAGTCATTACTTCTTCCTGCGTACCGTTTAAACTAAAATCGTTAAAATAGTACTTGACAGTTATATCAATGGTCACTTTTTGACCATTGGCTATAATTTCTTCCCAGCCTTTAAATGTTACCCTGCTGAAGGATTGCTCCGACTCTTTTTTTATCCTGGCTGACTGTTCGGGCCTGTGCATTTCATCGTCAAACCATTCGCCGCTGTAGTCTAAGTTTCCATCCTTATCAAAAAGGTCGCCTTTGCCAATTCGTTTGCCATCGGTAAAGTTCCCCTTATA
Organism: uncultured Mucilaginibacter sp.; assembly: GCF_903913935.1. Classification (GTDB taxonomy): domain Bacteria; phylum Bacteroidota; class Bacteroidia; order Sphingobacteriales; family Sphingobacteriaceae; genus Mucilaginibacter. Next base: position 2,853 of record NZ_CAIWNH010000367.1, on the reverse strand, counting down.
TTTATCGCCGTTACTATATATATGTATGCCGTAGCCGGTATATTTTCCGTTGACGATAGCCCCTTCGTACGACGCGTTATTTAAATATTGAATATATCCGTTGCCGGTCAGTTCGTTTCCCTTTGAAAAGGTGCCGATAAATTTTTTCCCATTAGGATAACTGCGTAAACCCTGTCCATCCCGTAATGACTCAATAATTCCACCATAATAAAAGTCATTATCACCATAGTTGAACAACCCTGTTCCCGACCATAGTTTACTATGTTTCCAGATCCCGGTTGATTTTTTCCCGTCTTTAAATAGCAGTGTACCATTGCCTTCCAAAAAACCTGCTTTTATTTCGCCGGTATAAATTGAACCCTCCGTGAACGTGATAGTGCCTTTTCCATCCATTTTCCCGTCCTTAAAGCTGCCCGTATATCTGAATGAGTTTTTTACGATCATTGTTCCGCTGCCATTATACTTACCGTCCCGGAAACTGCCTTTATAGGTGACCTGCTGTCCTTGTTCAACGCCTTCAAAAGTGCCTATGCCATTATCGCAGTTACCGGTTATGCATTTACCACCATCTGGCAGAGCGGCTGCTTTCTTTTCATTATTCGCGGCATTAGCTGTAACATATTTTGTGCCTCCTGGGCAAAAAGTTGTCTTGATCCGCTCTCCACTAATGTCCGCTACCCATAATTGGGAGTTATTACTCGGAATACAATCAACCATGCCATCTGATATCTTAAAGTAGCTCAGTCCATCCGGAAACGGAGGAAGATAGGTGATCTTTGTACCGAATATGTAAAGCACATATAAGCTTGCCGGTATATTGGGCAAACTCGTGATCGGCGAATAATTTGCAGTAAGGTCGGTAAATCCTTCCGGTAAACGCGGCAAAGATGTTAGTCCGGATTTTTCGCACCAAAGTTTTTGTAAAGAAGATGGCAAAGCTGGGAGGGATGTAAGCGGGCACTCATTCATTTCAAGAATTTGGAGCGAAGGAGGTAACGAATTTAATCTGTTAAGCCCGGTATAGCCTATCCATAATGTTTTTATTAAAGCCGGTAAAGCCGGCAGCGATTTAATATTTCTATTATTTCTCAAATTGAGTTCAGTTAAAGCGGTGAATCCTTGAATACCTTCAATACTTTCAATACCTGCATTCTGAACATCAAGTATTTCTATACTCTTTGCCGGAGGCAAAAGGTTGTTATTCTCATCAATACAGGTGGCGTACTTGCTCCGTATGGCATCGGCAAAATGGCTGTCGGGGATGTGCTGTGCCCTTACTGTAAAACAAAAAAGCAGAATTGCTAAAAAAGTTGTACTAATCGTTTTCATATTCATTTTTTTTGAAATGGTTGCTTTGTTAAAAAGCTCTTAATCAATGATTATACTGCTGGTAACATGAATAGTTGGTTTATCTTGATACGTAAACCCGCCTGGCTTAATCCATTTATCCTCTTTATCGTATATCCACTCGTCGATATTATTGCAATCTTCGGTTTCACAATCATGCCAGTATCCCTTGCTTATCATAAATTCATCATTAAAATCTCCTCCATACACAGCGTATACTTTTTGTTTCACTTCATCTAAGCTCAAATACTTATTCGCATAAACGATAATTGGGGAAACAAAGAATTCGTTGATATTAAAGTCATTATTAACACTATCTTTTTTAAATGTATTTATGTCGCCATATATAATATATACATACCTCTTTTTGCCTTTGATCCTGTTATTGTACTGTTCCTGATATTCATCCTTTACCCTCTGTTCTTCCGCCAATATCCGCTGGTTCAGCATTTCCGTTGTTTCTGCTTTTATTTCTTCGTCAATTTGTTTATTGCTATGGTAGCTATCAAATACCTGTTGTTTGTTACCGGTTATATTCATCTGGAAATAATATTCATCGTTTCCGTGCATGAAGCGTAAACACAAATTCCCTTTTGGATCAAAGTGCGCAGGTAAAAAATCATTTGGTTTAGCGGCATATAATTTGGCTGCTTCCAGGTCATTCAGTCTGTTAGACAGAATATTCATATTGACAGCATAAACTTGACTTTCATACGAGGATTTATCAGTCCTCAAACGTAGTACCTCGTCCTCCTTTTCAAGGGTTTGTTTTGCTTCCTGTACGTCTCCAACAAGGAACTGTATACCTGCCTTTGCTTCCAGCATGCGGCATACCAACGCTTTTTGATTTTCTTCCTTCTGGGCCCTGTTGCCATAGAGATAATCGCTTTTAGGATAAATGATGCCCTTATTCTGTATAATTTCCTTATACTCTACATTTATATCATGGTCCAGAAGGTTTTCTGCTTTCCTCAGGTCAGCGCCCGATGTGTTGAGTTTATTGTAGGGGTTCAGTAAAAAAGTAAAGGCATAATTTATTCCTGTAGGCAGGTATTGGTCATCTTTGCTGTCCCAAAGGCGCTGGTAAATGGCAATGATGGTATCAATGTGGGTATTTATACCATTTTCCCGGTTCTTCCTTTCATATTCTTCCATTTTCATTTTATCCGTGTACAGGTTATTTACCTTAAGCTCGTACCAGGATTCGGCGGTGTGTTGGTCTTCGAGCCAGTTGGCATAAAAATCTTGGAGGTCATCATAAACCTGTAGCAAATCATCCCCTTTAATCTTTTTGGTCATTGTAAGTAACAGCGCGAGTAATTCGGTTGTATCTTTTTTTTGCCGCAGTATTTTTTCAAGGCTGACATAGGCTTCATAGTTAGCGGGGGCTGCCTTTATTTTCTCCTTTAGTAGTGCAATACCCCCAATTTTATCTGTTTGGGTGAGTGGTATATCAATTAGGCCTTGCCGGGCAGTTTTATTGGAGGGGTCGGCAAGAATTATTTG
>NZ_CAIWNH010000366.1 GCF_903913935.1 uncultured Mucilaginibacter sp. | reverse complement strand
TAAAAGCTTTGCTGGTTGACGATGAAGTGAATAACCTGGCCAGCCTGGAATTTTTGCTCCATAATGATTGTGAGGGGATAAAAGTTGCCGGAAAAGCCCAAAGTGCCGCGCAGGCGAGGGAATGGCTTCAATTAAACGATGCAGATGTAATTTTCCTGGACATCAGCATGCCTGAAGAGAATGGCTTTCAGTTTTTAAGCAGCCTGGTAAATCGCGATTTTAAAGTAGTATTTGTAACCGCTTATAATGAATATGCTTTGCAGGCCATTAAGGCAAGTGCCATTGATTATATTTTAAAGCCTGTAAACATTGGGGAGTTACAGTTGGCTGTTGAAAAAGTAAAAAGATCATTAAAAAGCACTGCGGCAGTAGAGCAGGATCGCGCTTTATTGCGCCACTTTTTGGAAAATTCCGGCAAACGATCATCCCCTAAAAAGATCGCATTACCGCAATTGGGTAGTATCAGTTTTATTGAGGTAGATGATATAGTGTCCCTACAGGCTGACAGTAATTATACCATTATCCACATGAAAGACATGCATAAGCTGGTGATCAGTAAAACGCTGAAAGATTTTGAAGATTTGCTTGACGGCGACCTGTTCGCGAGGATACATAAATCGTATATTGTTAACCTGAAATACATAAAGGAATATAGTACTATTGACGGCGGGATTGTGAAAATGAGCGATGGAAACCAATGGAGCATCAGCCGCAGGCAACTAGACATGTTTCTCGAAAAAATGAAAAAGGCGAGCCTTATGTTTGGCAATAAATAGCGTACTTTTATATCGAAAGTATTGGTTATGAAGGCTTAAGTCAAAAACCGGGATTTGACATTTTTTTGTTTTTTTGACTTTAGACTTAAATCACATGCGCTGCACAGGCTTCTTTTTATTCTTCCTTTTAATAGCGATTGCCTGTAACGCGCAACCAGGAAAATACACTGCATTCACCGTTGACGATGGCTTGCCCAGCAATTATGTTTACCGTTGTATAGAAGATAATAACGGCTTCCTTTGGGTTGCTACCGATGCGGGGATTGCGCGTTTTGATGGAAAACACTTCCAGGTTTTCACTACCCGGGATGGCCTGCCCGACAATGAGGTGCTGGCCGTAGTGAAAGAAAATGATGGCAGAATCTGGGTGAATTGTTTTAAACAAAGTCCTGCTTATTTTGATGAGTTAACAAACAGGTTTATTAATGCCAGGGCAGACAGTACCCTCGCAAAGGTTAAAGAAGGCACCGGCCTGATGTATTGTTACCCTTTGCTGAACGGCGGCGTAATGTTTTGGAACCAGCAAGGATCATATATTTTCAGGAATAAACGGCTGATAGCTTATCCAAATGGTAAAAAAAATGATGGGTTCGTTATTAAAGAAAACACCGATGGCTCCGTATTGAAGTTAGGCAGCTCAATGAATGGCGGGACAAAATTATACCAGACAGTTATATACCAGATGAAAGGTACGCGGTATATAGACAGCGTGGCCTTAAGACAAAAGCATCCGAGCGAAATTATTAATTATAGCCTTAGCGAAGGGGAGTTTTATTACTTTAATGATGCCAAAGGTAAGTGCTATATCTACAGTGACTTTAGTACTGGCCCGATCCGTTTCCACATCGATTCCGTTGAAACACCGGAACCCTTTAATAATTTCGAATGTACGTCCCATTTTTTTTATTTTTCGGGCATTTCCGGTAAAATTTACCTCTTCAACAAAAAAACACGGAAACAGGATATTGTAGTTGGTGGTAATTACCTTCCTAATTCCGTTTTTAAGGATAGCAATGAGAATTTATGGATCAGTACAATTGATAAGGGATTACTTGTTTATAAAAAGAGACATATTAATGGTATTAAAATGCCGTCGCGCATCGTCGGCACCAATTTTTTAAGTATTGCCCGCAAAACAGATGGCACAATACTGGCCGGGAATTTTTATGGTGAGGTAGTTGCTGCCAGAAGAACTGGTGTCTCAGTTACTACAATCCCCAAAAAAGGTCTTATTGCCCGCCAGCGTAAAATAATTCTGTCGCAAAATAAAATGTTTACCTTTTCCGAAGCCGGCATTTATGTAAACAATACTCGTCCGCTTTTAACCTCCATAATCAGCTATGGCAAAACGGCCATCACTTATAATGATAGCATCATAATTGTTGGTCAGTCGCATGCGTTTATTAAACTAAATACGATAACAGAGCGCCTGTCAGTTTTAAAAGGCCTCGGGAAAAGGATAACCGCCCTTGCGCTGGGAGCCGATGGCTTGGTGTATTTTGGGTCAACAGACGGATTGTACAGATACAGTTATGCCCGGGATTCCACCTCTCCGCTCAATAAAATCAGCCCTTTGTTGAGCGAACGGGTTACTGCGCTTTGTGTCACACCAGATAAGCTACTTTGGGTGGCTACTTCTGGTAGTGGCGTAGTAGTGGTGAAGGATGATAAAGTACTGCTCCATATTTCAGAAGCGGATGGTATTATCAACAATGCTTCCAGGAGTATAACAACCGGCAAACCCGGGCAGATTTGGTTAGGTACGTCGGGAGGGATCAGTGTGCTTAACTATACTTTAACACCTAACCATATTACCTATGCTGTTCAGAACCTTACGGTCAATGACGGGTTGAACAATAACGTTATCAACGAGATACTTTACCAGACAGATTCTGTTTATGTGGCCACGGGCGATGGCATTTCCATAATACCCGCTAACGTATCAATCCCTGAATTTAATATTCCTGTGCAACTGATCGGGATGAGAATAAATCAGCGGGATACCATAATAGCTCCAAATTATCATCTGAGGAACGATCAGCAAAACTTACAGATGCAATTTGCCGGGATTGAATTAAGCGGGCATTTTAAAAACCTTCAATACACGCTCAACAAAAACAAAAACTGGATCAACCTGGATGAAAACACACTAACTATAGAGCTCGGCAGCGGCAATCATATTGTGCAGGTAAGGGCTGTGGATGTTAACGGAAACATCAGCAACAAAATACTTTCCATTAAATTCGATATCGCCACCCCTTTTTGGAAGGCTGTTTGGTTCTGGTTTATCACTGCGCTCATTTTACAGTTAGCGGTTATCTATTGGCTAAACCTCCGTATAAAAAACAGAAAAGAGGCGAAACTGGCAAAACAAATTGCGGGGGTGCAGATAGCCTCGCTGGAGCAACAGGCATTTACTTCGCTAATGAACCCGCATTTTATGTTCAACGCCCTCAACAGCATCCAGCATTATATTAATTTGCAGGACAGGCAAAATGCCAACCGTTATCTCAGTGATTTCGCCTCGCTTATCCGCAAAAATTTCGAGGCGGCTCAGCAATCCTTTGTGCCGCTTGAGCAGGAGGTGGAAAACATAAAAATATACCTGCGGTTGGAGCAAATGCGTTTTAATAACCGTTTTAGTTATCAGCTATCCATTAACGAAAACCTGGACATTGAAGAGTGGATGATCCCAACAATGATACTTCAGCCGCTTTTGGAGAATGCCCTGCTGCACGGATTAATGCCATCATCGATAGATGGACAGGTGATTATTGACTTGAAAGAAGAGGGAAACAATTTGCTGATCACCATCACCGATAACGGGATCGGCATAGCCAACAGCCTTGCGCTAAAAGACGATGACAGTCAGCATAAAAGCCGTGGAATGGAATTAATTGAAAAACGCATCGCGGCCCTCAGCCGTTTTGGTTCATCCGCTATAACAATAAGCATGTCAACTGCGTTTACAAGTGACAAAAATCCGGGCAATAAAATCGTGCTGTTAATTCCACAGGGATTGCACGACGCCTGGTTTAAAGCGCAGCATCACTAAGTCAATTACCGCATACTCATCGATTAGTGTTAATCAATCAGTTATACTCCTGCTTTGCACATTATCGGTTGTCTTTACGGATAATTGAATGTAATTTAACGCGAGTCAACGGCACTTGCACCAATAACTTTTTGCAGTTAAATGAAAAATTGGACAGTTTTTGTAAAACTTTCACTTGTTGTTTTGTTGGCAGCGGGTTGCACCCAGGTTTTCGCCCAACCCTACCCTATTACCGGCGTTGTTATTTTGTTGCCCTCAACGCCCGATCAAAATACAGGCAACTGGGGAAATATGAGACCACAGTTTACGATAACCGCGACAGCAAACTCAACCAGCCGTAAGATGGACCCCGCCGTGTCGCAAAGTAAAATGCTGATGATTATTACCAAAGGCGGCGATAAAGTATGCGGGGCCTATAGCATAAATTCTGCGCCTGCAGACAAATTTAATAATTGGAACAACGTTTGGACGGGCATTTACGCCGCCAGGTTATTAGGTCAGGGTTGTATTTTGCCACCTGGGGACTACCAGTTAAGTGTACAGTTTTTTGGTTATCAAAACGGCGAAATAGTTGCCTTAAGTGAAGAAAAAATCAAGGCTTTCTCCATCAGCGGAAATGGGAAACCAACCAATCAGCAACCGGGCGAAATTAATCCCGGCATTAACATACAAACAAGGCCAACCAATCCGAAAAGGCCTATTTATCCGCAGCAAACCGTACTGAATCCCCTCACTCAACCTGATACAAAGCCAAACAATATAAAAAGCCCCCCCGATAAGCAACCAGGCGCCGATAACGCAGCTGTAACAACCGATACAAAACCGACCAACACAAATAAGCCTGTTGATCAGCAGGCCAGCGGTGGTAATCCTGCTGTAGAGCAGGAACCAAAACCAGCCAATCCAAGAAAACCGGATTTGCTGGATCGGCTAAGGAAAATTAACATTGGCGGTATCAGCCAGGGAACCATCAGCATCAACCTGGGGTCGCTGGCTTCGTGCGATTGCGGGAACTGGAGCCCCATAACCATCAATCGCACTTTGAAAATAGATTGCGGGGGTAAAAATGTAATTCCGTGGAAATGCGGCGAAGCCTTTGATTTTTTAAGTACCTACAATTGCACCTCGAAAGACAAAAGCTGCCACGCTGTTACGGCATGGCAGATTAAGAAAGATGGTGCCCTGGTTGTTGACGGACAGGGCGATCACAATATAACAGGTGAATTTATTCCGCAAGCAAACGGCAGGTATATTTTAACGCTTACTGCCGACTGCAACGGAAAGAAATGTGAACCTTGTGTTTATACCATTGATATTGAAGACTGTAAAACATGCAATTGCGGTACCTGGGGCCCGTTGCTGGTCAGCC
>NZ_CAIWNH010000365.1 GCF_903913935.1 uncultured Mucilaginibacter sp. | reverse complement strand
GTTCCAGTTGGGTCTTATTTTGGTTTAACCGGTTGGCGCGAACATACTCCCCAATCTGCGTGAGGTAGTAATGATCGCTTTTGGCGTAGATATCAATGTCGGCTTTCTCCATCTTTAAGTATAAAAAGGCTAATTAATGTTGCATAATTACAACAAATGTAACACATTATACGAAATGTGCAATACTTTTTGTTTGAAACAAGCAACATTAACTGGCAAATAAGCCATTAGTGATGCTAAAAACCAACACTTTGTATTTGGACAGATAGTTTTATGACGAAATGATTCCAAACGAATCAAGCCGTCTAAATCAGTTCGGTGATTAAGATAAAGTATTGATAATTAGGTAAATATTAAAGAACTAAAACACCATTTATCTGTTTTGCACATATTTGGTGCAAATCTTTTAGCGCCTTATAGATTGTATTAGTGGTACATTTGTTGAACCAAAATTAAAAAAATATCACAATGAGCAACTTAGAAGAATTAGTTTACCATTCAAGTTTACCGAAGCCAGAGGGCGATTTAATTGTATATGCACGAGTTTTACACAAACACTTAGGATGCAAAACAAAATTTACTTTATGGTGGAATGAGGTGCTTGAGTTTGGTTTTGACAGGGGAATAGATTTTGCTGAATACGAAGTAGAGAAAGGCAGCGGGTGTCAGACCGATTATGCGCTAACCCTTGATTGCGCAGCATCAATAGCTTTATTCGAAAAAAGCACAAAGGGCAACTATTTGCGTCAATGTTTAATGCAACGCATAAAGCAAGTCAAGGAAGAATCAATGAACAGCTTCACCGCAGAATATAATCTTTCTGATGATGCAGATGCCGCATTAGAAAGGCAATATGAACAAGAATGTCTTCGTAGTATGATGCATATTGTTAAATAATTTATCGGACCATTTATAAATTTAATAAAACCAAACAATTTTAAACCTAAAACAAAAACAAAAAAATCATGGCATTAAAAGTATTCGGAAAAGTAGATAAGCGCGTTATGCAGGATGCCCGGCTCTGTCCAACAGCCAAAGCGATATATGCTTATTTTACGTGTTATGCAGATAACGTTACGGGTAAATGTTATCCAAGTATAAGTACTATTGCAGGCGACCTTCAAATTAGCGATAGGACCGTTAGTCGCCACATTTCAGAACTAGTTGCGCTCCGGGTTATAGATAGGATTCCAACCCAGCGGATGTGGGCAACTATAACTCAAATAAACCACAGTGAGTATCTCCCCCCTTATGCAGATGCATTAGCAAGCTAAACAGTCTTGCTCTAGCTGCCACCAGTGTCATACATAACTATTGAGTCTATATAGACCCTTATAGATTGTATAGTTGGTGTGACACTCATGGCGGGTATGTAACCTTTAAACAATCAAAAAGCATCTCTTCAAATAATTTTAAAAAAGGCTTGTAGTTAGGATCATTAAATTATCTCCATCAAAAAATGCAAATCAAATTGCAGGGTTGATTCTTTTCCGGTAGAAATCAATTATTATTGTGCCAAGCGATACCAACTCGCGGTAAACATGTCCTTTTGCTCCAATACTGTATCTGTGACCAATAAGGTGGAATTAGTGTGCAAAACTTGTTATTAGAGTAATTTTTCTTAAAGCGGTTCCTGGATGTTTTATTGTTTTTTCTGTGGCATGGGAAATTCTGGTGATTTCAAAAAGAGATCCATGATCGATGATAACAGTTGGCTACTGACTCCTTTTCTACCGGCCTCCAAGGGGTTAAAAAATTAATAACTCGCTATTCAATTATGGATAGCGGTTTATATTAGTTACCTACACCAATTCCCCGGCAAACATTTCCGCTTGCTCCAATACGGTATCCGTGGCCCGCAGCTCATCATCAGGTGGGTATTTGTAGGAACGGAGGACCCGTTTTACTTCAAGCTTCACCCGGTCTTTGGCTGATTGGCGCACAGTCCAGTCAGTAGTGGTGCTGCGTTTTACGCGTTCAACCAGTTCTTTTGCTATCTGGACCAGCTGTTTATCGCCCATCATCTCCAGTGCGGATGAGTTACATGCTAAGGCATCATAAAAAGCCTTCTCAGCGTCTGTAAGGCCCATTGATTGCCCTGCCTCTGTTTCATGGTTCACTTCATGGGTGATTTCCAGCAGGAGTTCCATCATTTCCAGGGCGGTGATGGATTTGTTGTTGTACTTGTTTATCGCCGCCAATAATTTTTCAGTCAGGCTTTTATTGACCACCACATTCTTTTTAAACCGGATCTTGATTTGGTCAGATAAAAGCTTCTTTAAAAGTTCGATGGCCACATTTTTTTGCTTCATGTTGCGGATCTCATTCATGAAATCCTCGCTGAAGATGGAAACGGTTGGTTTGGCCAACCCCGCCTGGTCGAGCAGGTTAACAATACCATCCGTGGCAATGGCAGATTCCACCATGGTTTTAATGGTATCTTCAAATTCCTTCCGGCGCTGACCTGTTACTTCGAGATCAAATTTAGCCAGCCTGGCTTTTATTGCCTGGAAGAAGGCTACTTCTTCAGTTACCTGGTTGGCTGCAGGTTCAGATTTTGACAGCGCGTAAGCTTTACTTAGCGCGGTTACTTCTTTTATGTACCGCTCTTTTCCATTTTCTAATCCCAGGATATGTTCCTCTGCTTCAAGGATGATATCCATTTTACGGCCGGTATGCGCGGTAAAGTAGCCTGTGTATTCAAATCCATGATACATTTGCTGGATAATTTCCAGCTTGGTAAGCATCAGGTTTACTGCTTCAGCAATATCTAGGGTAATGGCGCCCTTACCATTATTTTCGGTATAGGTTTTTAAAGCTGCTTTAAGGTTGCCGGTTACCGGTACATAATCAACAATCAGGCCTCCGGGTTTATCATTAAATACCCTGTTTACCCGCGCAATGGCCTGCATCAGGTTATGGCCACTCATGTCTTTATCCAGGTAAAGGGTATGTAATACGGGTGCATCAAAACCAGTGAGCCACATATCAACCACAATTACCATTTGCAATGGATCCCTGCGTTCCTTTAGCCTGGCAGCGATCAGGGACCGTTTTTCTTTATTGCGGATATGATCCTGTAAAAAGCCATCATCAGAGGAACTGCCTGTCATGATCACTTTTATGCTTCCATATTCATCCCGGGTATCATGCCACTCAGGCCTTAATGCTACAATCTCATTATACAGGGCAACTGCTATCCTGCGGTTCATGGCTACTATTAATGCTTTACCATTAAAAACAGTGGCCCGTTCTTCAAAATGGGTGACAATATCATTTGCCACCAGCTTTAACCTTTCCGGGTGACCTACAATGGTTTCCTGTCGGGTCGCATTCTCAATGGCGCTTTTGGTAATGTATTCAGGTAATGGTTCGGATGCAAGCAGGAAGTCCGCTTCCATTTGGTCGGAAAGCAACTGATCCAGCTTTAGCCGGGCAAACCGGTTTTCATAATATATAGGTACTGTGGCGCCATCAATTACTGCGCGTTCAATATCATACACATCCACATACTCACCAAACACAGCTTTAGTGTTGCGGTCATTACTTTCTACCGGCGTACCCGTGAACCCTATAAAGGTGGCTGCTGGTAAGGCATCGTGCATGTGTTTGGCAAACCCATAAGCAATGTCGGTGCCTATTTCATTACCGGCCTCATCTTTAATGTACCTTACTTTTGCTTCAAAGCCATACTGGGTACGATGTGCTTCATCAGCAATCACGATGATATTGCGGCGATCTGATAATTGCTCAAATTTACTGACACCTTCTTCGGGCAGGAACTTTTGGATGGTTGTGAAGAAGATGCCCCCTGATCGCCTGTTGTGTAATTCTTTCACCAATGCCAATCGGGATTCTATTTGTACCGGTACCTGGCGCAGTAGTTGGGAGCAACCTGCAAAAGTTTCAAAAAGTTGCTCATCAAGGTCATTTCGGTCCGTGATCACGATTACGGTTGGATTATCCAATGTTTTGACCAATAAACCGGTAAAGAAGACCATGGACAGCGATTTACCCGAACCCTGGGTATGCCACACCACACCGCCTTTACGGTTGCCACCAATATTGCTGGCATTTTCAGTAGAGATAATTGCTTTTTTTACAGCAAAGTACTGGTGATACGCTGCAATCTTTTTTACCACCTCAATCCGGATGGTTTTTGTTTTCAGATCTTCAGCTTTTGTTTTCTCAAAAACTATAAAATTCAGGATCAGGTCAGTTAACACAGCTGGAATTAAAAGCCCATCCATCATCACGGACAGCTCACTGGTTCGGTTAGAGGCTAATGTTTTACCATCTGCCGTTTTCCAGGCCATGAAACGGGAGATATCACTGGTGATGGTACCCATCTTTGCTTCCAGGCCATCAGAGATGATTTCAAAACAGTTATAATAAAACAGGGAAGGAATAGCGCGGTGGTAAGTTTGCAGCTGCTGGTAGGCCTTATCAATAGTGGCATTATGATCAGAAGCATTTTTTAGTTCTATGACGATGATGGGCAAGCCATTGAGGTATAAAATAATATCAGGGCGTTTGTGCTGCCCGTTTTCAATAATGGTTACCTGGTGGGTTACATACCAATGGTTATTGGCCGGGGTTACCTCATCAACCAATTTGGCTTTTACGGTGCGTTCTTCCCCTTTTTGTAAATAAGTAACATCAATGCCATCAGTTAATAGGGCATGGAAATACTGGTTTCCGCTTATCAGGTCACCTTGTCCCGGCGTCCTTAACACCTCTTTAACGGCTTGCTGTAAAGTTGTAGCGGCAATATTGGGGTTGATGCGCAACAGGGCATCCAGTAAATGAGATTCGATCACTACATCGGCAAAACCTGACCGCAACTCTGTGGTATGGTCCGGGTCCATCTGCTCGGGTTTGATATAGGTAAAGCGTTTGCTTTGCAGTACCTCTATCACCCAAATTTCAATATCGTTTTCAATAATGCGTGTCATTGGGCTTCTGTTTAGCTTTTTACTAAAAAGTTCCTGTACCTCATAATGTATTGAAGTGCTCTTTTAGTCACCACTGCGTTATCTACCGATTTGTGTAGTGCTTCAATGGTGGCAGCATCCGTGCTATCAACATTACCAGTTTTCCCAATTTCAGCACTCAACAGCGAGAGCATTTCGGGGATAATTTTATCAAACTGCGCAATCAGGTTCGAGGTGTTGTTCATTTTTATATCTAACTTTTAAACTGCCGTTCATGAGTTTGGGTAGCATGGTATCCCGGATGGTTTCAAGCTGCTGAATTTGTTTGTTGTTATTTTCTATTTTTTCCTGTACGCCAAAGGCGAATCCATCAAACTTTTTGAGTAGATTATTCGGTGGCAATTTGATCTCGGTTTCTGAAATCTCACCCAAACTTAAGTTAGGCTGTACAGCGTGTACTATTTTGGAGTCCATTATTTCTTGTATGTAATCTGACTTCATTACATACTTCATGAATATTTCGCTTACGAGATTTTTGTTAACGCGTATTATAGCAACAGCTTGATTTGTATTTGCGGGTACTATACTTTGGGGAGCAATTGATGTTCTACCGATGGTACCGGCAATCGTAAATAATATATCACCGACTGATATTTGTGACCTTTTCAGTAAATCATGAGTAGCCTGGTCAATGTAGGACAATTTATCCTTGACGAATCCGCCGGTTTCGTTAAGGGTTTCGGCTTTTATGAAGTTGATTCCTTCGGAAGCGAATGCTTTACCCAATGTAGTGGGCGTAGTTCCCTTGGTGATTCGCTCGCAAATAGACTTTAACGTAACAGTTTCCCAACTATCATCCGCTTCTTCCACAAACCACTGCCTAAATAAAGTTTCAGCCAGTTGCTCCAATGTTTTATTGTTGCGGTGTAACAGGTCAATTTTATCATCTAAACTGCTGAGGACTTCGGCTATGGCTTCTTGTTCGGGGAGGGGCGGAAGAAAAAATTTATATTCAGTTAAAAGTTTCGGGGATGTATGCCTTATTGCAGTGCCAGTGGCCGATGAAATTACAAAAGCTTGATATTCAAATGTTCTCATTAGCCAATATAAAAACCATTTATCAAGTTTTAAGTCAAGAAACTGAACTAATCCAACACGTTGATTATGTAAATAAATATTTTCATCATTGGGCACAAGTGCTGAATACCCCAAAGTGTCACCATCTTGAGATAAGTCTGTCATGGTTACTATAACATCATTCGGATTGAAGATATATTCTTTAGGTGGGTTAATGTTGTTAAGATATTTTAATTTGTTTTTTTTAAATCCACCTCCAACAAAAAAATTACCAGGCGTAACTACGATGTATTTTGTGGGGTTTTCTGTAAATTCTGTTCCTTTAAAGGCATAACCGTGTTTGATTTTTATATGGTTAGCCAATGAAGTTTCTTTCCATTCACTCATCACCTGCCTCCTGTAACTTTGCAAGGTTAGCTTTTATACGCTCATTGAGCAATGCTTCATCCAGCATCTGTTTTTCCAGTTCGGCTTGCAGGGTATTAAACCTCTCAGTAAAGTTGAAATCATCCTCATCATCCGGCAAACCAATGTACCTGCCCGGTGTAAGTACATAATCCATTGCTTTTATTTCTGCAACGGTACATGATTTGCAGAAGCCAGGGATATCCTGGTATTCATCCCGGCTGTTTAGCCAATGGTGGTATGTTTCAGCAATCTGTGCCAAATCTTCTTCATTAAACTCCCGGGGGCGCCGGTTAATTAAATGCCCAAGGTTACGGGCATCAATAAAAAGCACTTCGCCTTTACGCAACCTGTTTTCGTCCCGGTTTAAAAACCAAAGGCATGCAGGGATCTGCGTATTTAAAAATAGCTTTGTAGGCAGGTTGATGATACAATCAACCACCCCGGCCTCCACCATATTGCGCCTGATTTCATATTCACCATTTTGTTTGGTAGTTAAGGCTCCTTTACTTAATACTATACCGGCCTTACCTTTTGGGGCCAGGTGGTATAAAAAATGTTGTAACCAGGCATAATTTGCATTACCGGCCGGCGGCACGCCGTATTTCCACCTGCCATCACTTTTAAGTAGCTCACCGCTCCAATCAGATACATTAAAAGGTGGGTTGGCGATTATAAAATCGGCTTTCAAATCCGGGTGGGCATCTTTTAAAAAGCTGCCCTCGCTGTTCCATTTTACCTGTTCAGGGTCAATCCCCCGGATAGCCAGGTTCATCACGCACAATTTCCAGGTGGTTTGGTTGCTCTCCTGCCCGTATATGGTAATATCATCAATGCGCCCCTGGTGCTGCTGCACAAATTTTTCGGACATGACAAACATACCACCACTGCCACAGCAGGGATCATACACTTTACCGTGGGTAGGCTCAAGCATGGCAATTAAAAGGGATACCACTGAGCGGGGGGTGTAAAACTGCCCGCCCTTGCGTCCCTCTGCCAATGCAAACTGGCCCAAAAAGTATTCATACACCACGCCAAACAGATCCTTACGTTGTGCTGCTTCATCGCCCAGGTTCATGTTATTGATGACATCAATCAATTCGCCCAGGGTTACCTTGTCCAGCTTTGATTGCGCGAACTGCTTAAACAGCACACCCCTGATTTTGGGATTGTCCTTTTCAATCAGGTCCATGGCGGTATCCACATCTTCACCAATGGTTGGCAGCTTGGCGCGGGAGACAATATATTTCCATCGCGCAAATTCCGGTACAAAAAACACATATTCTGCACTATACACCAGTTTATCTTCCGGGTCATCATAGGCATACACGCCTTCTTTGTTCAGGATCTTCTGGTGCAGCACATCAAAGGCATCAGATACGTATTTGAGAAACAGTAAGCCCAGCACATAGCTCTTATACTCTGCGGCATCGATGTTTTTACGCAGTTTGTCGGCGGTTAAAAAAAGGAGTTGCTCAAGGGGTTTATCTTCCTGTTTGTTTGTTGTGGCCATGTAGGGTTTATCTGTATAGGTTGGATTGTGCTAATATAGAGATAATATGCAATAGATGATGGGGTGATCAAAAAGCGGTAGGTCTCTGTTTAAATTTATTTTTAAGCCTGTGGAAAATACCTGTTAAAGTACCGGGTTTTTACTTTCTTAAATTGAGTATTTACTGTACCCCATTAGACAAATATAAAGATGACATTGCATTAATATTTTTTTGTAACAATTTATAAGTAACAGGCATCACATTGTTGATTATACAAAACAGTAACACCTAGGCGTTTATTTACGTAATAATAAGATAGGGTGTTTTCACCTGTTGCAATAGAAGATTAAAGTTCTTATCATTGTCGTCAATGCCAATTATAAGAACAATGTTTCATACGCAAGAATATAGCGAGCCATATTTATCTATGGCGCTTGCGTGTACGCGAGATGACGCCTGGTTGGGACATGGATATTATTTTTGGAAAGATGAGGATGACGCTATTTTTTGGGGACAGACAGCTAAAAAAAGAGTTAGAAGATATAGTATTTACTCTGCACAAATAGACTGTGCAGACGTGCTTGATACGGTTTTTGATGAAGAACATTATAATTTTTGGCTAAGATCAATTGATAAGGCTATTAAAGTTTTAACTATAAAATCCAATCGAAAACCGACTATTGAGGATGTAAATACATACTTTATTCAAAAAGGAGGTTGGGGTGAGAAAGTTACGGGTATATTATTCCAAGACATTCCATCAAATGAAACAATTTCTAAGGTTGTAGGGTTCTTTTATAAGAAGAGAATACAACTGGCTGCGTTTGACATTAAAATTATTACTAACTTTGCGCACCATTTTGATGGTGACTGTTAAAAAAAATATTATGCTTAACTTAAAAGAACTCGAAGAATCGTTGGATAAAGCCTTAGCTAGCGAAACATATGAGTCTGTCACTGATTGGTTTAAGGAGCGCGATAAAGAAAAAGCAAAAACCTTTATTGGCGTACAAGGCTACCTATCTAGTATGGGTTTAATTAGAGATAAAAATAGCAAGTCGCAATCGTCTATTATAAGTTCGATTGACCTGGAAATACCAACATCTACAAACACTTCTTTACCACTAGCTGCGTAATGGCTGTTCATAGGCAAGAAAATTTGAAGTTTAAAGGGGTAAGTTTTATATCCTTAAACTATAATTGCACAAAGCCCTATGATAATGAGGAGATCGTATTG
>NZ_CAIWNH010000364.1 GCF_903913935.1 uncultured Mucilaginibacter sp. | reverse complement strand
TTAAACCAAGGTTTTTACGGCAATACGCCAACCTGAACGAGATCATGAACACCGCGATTAAAAAATATATCAGCGACGTAAAAACAAAAAGCTTCCCCAACGAGAAGGAAGAGTATTGAGTTGGTTCATGGTTCATAGTTGATGGTTCATGGCCGCGGCGATGGATTTTCTCAACACTTCTGCTATGAACCATCAACCATGAACTATGAACCAAAAATGACCAAAGTCAACATAAAATACGAAAACCTGCCTATAACCGATAAGGATGTGCTTTACGAGGACAACCACCTTATAGCCATTAATAAGCGGGCAGGTGATATTGTGCAGGTGGATACAACAGGCGATGAATCGCTGGAAGATAAGGTCAAAAAGTATATCGCCCATAAATATGATAAACCCAATGGCGCTTTTTTAGGTGTAGTACACCGGTTGGACAGGCCGGTAAGCGGGGTGATCCTATTTGCCAAAACCAGCAAAGCGCTTGACAGGATCAACAAACTATTTAAAAACCGCGAAATGAACAAAACCTATTACGCGGTTGTTCGCGCAAAACCCTATCCCCCTGCCGGTAATTTAGTTCAGTGGCTGGTAAAAAATCCACAGAAAAATGTTACCAGGGCACATGACCATGAAGTGCCCGGCAGCCTCCGTTCCGAATTAAACTTCAGGGTAGTTGGCGAGCTGAACGGCTATACATTGATTAGGGTTGACCCCATTACCGGCCGTCCGCACCAGATCAGGGTGCAACTGTCTACTTTAGGCAGCCCCATCGTAGGCGACAATAAATATGGTTACCCCCGCGGCAGCTTACGCAAAAGCATTAGCCTGCACGCACGCCGGCTGGAGTTTATTCATCCGATAAAACTGGAAAACGTAATTATAACAGCCCCTGTCCCCCATGATGGTTTTTGGGAGAAATTTGAGGGAATGATGGAAGAATAAGTTAAGTCTTGAGTCAAAAGTCTTGAGTCCTAAGTCGGATTTGAATTTTTCGACTTCAGACTCAAGACTTTCGACTTCAGACTCAGTCAGCGGTCATAATCACTTTAAGCGCTTTTTCTTTTGCGGCATTTCCAAAAGTTTCGTACGCTTCCATTACCTGGTCGAGCCTGAAATGGTGGGTAATCAGCTGGTTCGGATCCAGTTTCTTAGCGCCTACCGTTTTTAGCAGCATCGGGGTGGTAACGGTATCCACCAGCCTGGTGGTAATCGTAATATTCTGTGACCACAATGTTTCGAGGTGCAGCGTTACACTCTTCCCGTGAACACCGATATTGGCAATATGCCCGCCGGGTGCAATTATAGAAGTGCAAATCTCAAATGTTTCGGGTATGCCAACCGCCTCAATAGCTACGTCGACTCCTTTGCCGTTTGTTAAACTTTTTACCCTTTCAATTACATTTTCTTTAGCGCCGTTTACAAGTTGGGTTGCGCCAAAGGTTTTGGCAGTATTTAACCTGTTTTCATCCGGGTCGATCATAATGATCTCGGCCGGCGAATAAAACTGAGCGGTTAGCAAAGCAGCCAAACCTATCGGCCCGGAGCCAACTATGGCTACGGTATCGCCCGGTTTTACCTGCCCGTTTAATACACCACATTCAAAACCCGTTGGCAAAATATCGCTTAGCATTACCAGTGCTTCTTCATCGGCCCCGGCAGGAATCGGGTAAAGGCTGTTGTCAGCATGCGGAATCCTTACATATTCAGCCTGGGTACCATCAATCAGGTGACCCAATATCCATCCGCCGTCTTCACAATGCGAATACATTCCTTTTTTACAATACTCGCATTTACCGCAGGATGTGATACATGAGATGAGCACATGATCGCCTTTTTTGAAATTGCTTACTGCAGTACCCAGTTCTTCGATAATACCCACCCCTTCATGGCCGATGATCCTACCATCGGTAACCTCAGGTACATCCCCTTTCATTATGTGCAGGTCTGTTCCACAGATGGTGGTCTTCAATATCCTTACGATAGCATCTGTTGGTTTTGTCAAACCAGGTTTGGGTTTATTCTCCCATGCTTTTTTGCCGGGCCCGTGATAAACCAACGCTTTCATCGTTTTTGCCACGCCATTCACAGGTGGGTTAACCACTACTCCTTTAACTAATGTTTCCATGATTTTTTTGTTTATTGGTAGGTGTACTTGTACTACAAAGATGGAGTCATACTGTTTCAAAAGAAATGACGGCGGATATTATTAAAGGTGATAGATTACACATATTTTTTTAGGGAAAGGACAATGATCCAATTTAAAAAAATCCGCCAGTGTGAAAGCGTTAAAGACGCTATTGTTGCTGCTATTTGTTTAGTTACATCCCGAGCACCTTCTCCCAGATCTTTTCATCTACCCAAACGCCTTCTTTTAAACTTTTCTCCCTTGTGCGCAGTGTATTTTCGCCGGGATAGCAGATGTTACCGCCGTCATTAACCGGCCGGCTGGTTTTTGTATAGCTGATGATCTCTTCGATGAGTTGTACGGTATGTGCACTGTTGTCGGGTTTGATGCAGATAAAAACTTGTGACACGCCGCTTTCCTTTTCGCTTTGGGTGATCTTCGCCGTGGAGTTTCCCTGGCTCAGCACCGTCGCCAGTAAGTCGAGCACCAGGGATAAACCCGAACCTTTCCAGAAACCAATAGGCAAAAGCCTTTCGGATTGTAAAATCTCCGCGGCATCGGTACTTAAATTTCCTTCGGCATCGTAACCGCCGGGTAAGGGAAGCTCTATCTGTTGGGTTTTATACAAATTAAGTTTGCCAACGGAGTATTGCGAAATGGCCATATCCAACACCACATGCCCGCCCTCGCGCGGAATGGCTATTACCAGCGGGTTATTGCCCAAACGCGGGTCGAGCCCACCCCAGGGCGGCAGGTTGGCAATGGTATTGGTAAAACAAATGCCGATCATCCCGGCTTCTGCCGCCTGCCATCCGTAGGCGCCGGCGCGCATCCAGTGGTTGGTGTTTTTAATGGCTACGCAGCCAATACCGTTTGCTTTGGCCAACTCAATGGCACGTGCCATACAAAAGCGTGCATTCAATATTCCCGGCGCAAGTTTACCCTCCCATTGCTCCAATGCGCCGAAACTGTTTAACAATTCAGGCTCTGCGTCTTTTTGTACCAGGCCCTGTTTTACAAAATCAACAAACACCGGGAAACGGTTCAGTCCGTGGGTGTACACCCCGTCGCGGCTGTTCTCGGCAAAAATAGTCGTAATGGTTCCGGCCTTGTCCGCAGTAAAACCAAGTGAAAGCAATACCCGGTTAAATTCGGACCGGAGTTTTTCAAAGGGAATGGTCATTTTTAAGTCTGAAGTCTAAAGTCGTTAGTCTGAAGTCAATAAAAGTTACAACACAAACTTACGACTTTAGACTCCAGACTTAACACTTACAATCATTATCACCTATAATGATAATATTACCCCTTTTAATAAGTTATACATAAACCCTGTCTGTAATATGGCCGGGAATTTTTATTTTTGACGATGTTTTCCTCCATGAAAAGTATACGTGCCCTTTTGATCGTTACCGCTTTGCTGACCGCGCTGGCGATCAATTCCTGTAAAAAAACGTCTATTAGCCCTATTCAGCAACTTTTTACAGGGGGAACATGGGAGTTGGCATCTTTGCAAACCACTTATTTTACCGGCAATACCGCTGACTCGACAGTTACAGATAGCTCGACCTGCCTGACCAGCCAGTTTTTTACTTTTAATACCAACAATACCTGCACCTACACCAATTTTGATTGCATCACGCAAACTTCGCCCACTGCAACATGGTCGCTTACGGGTAACCAGCTTTTTTTACAAACGGGTGTAGTTTGTAAGGATACCACTGCTGCGGGAAGCTCAACACCATTTTCATATGCCCAGATCCAAAACCTCGGAATTTATTCGCTGGTGCTGAATACCGGTGACATCCAGCCAAATTATTCACTTACTGCAAAACGTAAAGTCGTTACTTACGGCTTTATCCGTCAAAAGAGCACCACTTCACCATAATTTGCAAATACGGCTTTTCGTTTAGAATAAATTAAGCTTTCATTTGCATTTGACTAAACCAGATTGCCGTAAAATCTTTATATTTGGGACGTATAATAAGGGTTTTGCACGGTTTTGCACGGTTTTTAGTGTTATTATCTAAAACCCGCGGAAAACGTCTGATAATTTTAACGGGCATTAAAAAATTTAGTTTTAATGAAAAAAAGAATCGCAATTTTTGCTTCAGGATCAGGGTCAAATGCTCAAAAAATTATGGAGCACTTTAAGCGCCATCCCGATGCAGAAGTCGTACTGATCCTCACTAATAATCCCCAGGCATACGTATTGCAACGTGCTGATAATTTCGAGATCCCGGCCCATATTTTTACCCGCTACGAGTTTTACGAAACCGATGAAGTGATCCGCCTGTTAAAAAACCTGCAGGTGGACCTGATCGTACTTGCCGGTTTCCTATGGCTGGTTCCTGAGTCGTTATTAAAAGCATTCCCCAATAAGATCATCAACCTTCACCCGGCCCTGCTACCAAAGTACGGTGGCAAAGGTATGTTTGGCGATCATGTGCATAAAGCCGTATTGGCCGCTAAAGAAGAAGAATCGGGTATTACCATCCATTTTGTAAACGAACTGTTTGATGAAGGCGAAGTGATCCACCAGTCGCGCTTCAAGATCGACCCGGATGACAACCTGGAAGTAGTTAAATTTAAAGGCCAGCAACTGGAGCATCAATATTTTCCGAAGGTGATAGAGAGCCTTTTGAAGAAGATGAAGAGTTGAGGTTGGAGATTAGAGATTAGTTTTTCTTAGCACCATTTCGCCAACACGTTATTCCTTAAATTCAACGCCGGCTTCTCAATCATATATCGTATTACCAGTGCCGCCGCAATAACACAAACGACACAAATCAGCATCGCTATATTGCTATTTTTATCCAACCCAGCCTTTTCCAGGAGGTTTTGAACCAAATGGATAATGATTTTATGCGAAAGGTAGATAGAATAGGATAAGGTGGCTATTAGCGAAGTTACTTTTGATTGGAGCCGGTAAAAAATATTATTAGGGCTCACAAATGCCGCCAGGATCAACCCGTAACCGACCGCCACCAGCGGGAAACCCAATATAACCGTGTTATAGGTAGATTGCTGCGGGCAAAGCAGCCATGCAGCAAATACGATCAGCAAACCGGCAGCCAAAACAAGGTAGCTATATCTGTTAATCCATTCTTTAAAACCAGGGTAAAAAGTAAACAGCCCGGCAATGCTTACGCCCACCAATAAACCATCCAAACGGTTATAGGTTGGATAATATACATATTCATTAAAGCGGGCGCCAAATTCATCGGTATTAAGGTAAGGGGCAACCAGGTAATGCCAGTTTAAATACCTTACAACATAACAGGCAACAAACAAAATCACCACCAGGTAAACTGCCTTTTTACCCGCCTTAAAGTAATTGAACAACAGGAAAATTAAAGGCAGCAGCAGATAAAACTGCTCCTCCACACACAGCGACCAGCCATGGCTGAAGGTGCCGTATTTTTTCAGGTCGAGGCCGAAGTTTTGGGTAAAAGTAAAGTATTGCCATAAGGGCGACAGGTGCCCCCACTCACGCGCCAATGGAAAAGCGATATAGATGATCATCACCAGCAAATAGGGTGGGATGATCCTGAAAAAGCGTTTGATGAAAAACTCCTTTACCGAAATATTTTTGCCTTTTGATACGGTATTAAAAAGCTGCCCGGCAATTAAAAACCCGCTCAGCACAAAAAACAGGTCGACACCCGTCCAACCAAAATTACTGAACCGGCCACGTTCCCAATTCGGGTGCCCGAAAAACTGGTAGTGGAAACATAATACATACGTGATGGCCAGCGCCCTCAAATGGTCCAGTCCGTGCAGCTTGTGCTGATCGCCAATGTCATTGACAACTGATAATTGTTCGGACATTTAATATTTGGGTTATAAATTATGTTAAAGCAATCTGCAAAGATTTTATTTTTAGCCCGGTAATCCGCCAAATCGCACTACAACAACACCACAACAAAAATTGTTTTTTGTAGATTATCGAGCGTTAGACAGGGCAGACGCAGTAAAAATCATTATTAACAAAATCTGATCAAGCATCTAAACCTATGTGCTTCATATGTTATAGTGCTTAGTTTTACCACGAAGGACACAAAGAAAAAGCCACAAGGGTCACAAGGCCAGTTTCTTTGCGTTCTTTGTGAAAACTTTGTGCCCTTGTGGTTAAAAATCGAATATTTAAATGATATTGATTCTGCCTGATTAGGCCAAACTTAAAATCATTTTAATGCGCCTGACCTGACGGTTAGACCTCCCCTTCCCGCTTCCTTAAAAACCACTCCATACTCAGCAGAAACAATATCAATACGAAAACCCATTTTACATCCACCAGGTCGCTGTACCGTTTGTCTTCATACACCACCGTTTTAACGTTCTCGTTTTTGCGGATGAGCTTAGTCAATTGGTTGATCTGCGAAGGCGGCAGCATTTGGCCGCCGCTTTGTTTGGCGATAGTGCGCAGTAATTGGTGGTTGGCGGCGCTTTGTCTTGCTTCCAGGTTTAAAGGTTTTACAGTTAATTGACCGGATGAATTAAATGTTTTATCACCGATTTTTGTAGAGGCCGAATAAGTGTATTCCCCTACTGGTAAAGTACCTGCATTTAGCTGGTAATTTTGATTGGTGCGGGTAAACAGAAAACTGTAGTCTTTTCCCTTTTCGCTTTTCAGGTTGATCTTTACATCAGGGGTATTGATCAGTTCAAGTGCATCATTATAAAGTTCAGCATTCAACAAAACGTTCTCCCCTTCATCAAAAACCCTTTTGGATGGATAAACAATAAAACGCTGCCGGTTGGCATTCGCCGTTAAATATTGCACCCCCTGCCCTAATAATTCTTCTAGCGCATGATGGTTACCATATTTTTGATATTCAGCCAGTTGCCAGCGCCACAGGCCCTCGCCGGTAAGCACCGCCATGCGTTCGCCACCTTCATCGCCAAATGACAATAAGGGGTACGAAGTTTCTACACTGCCAATCTTTTGCTTTAACAAAGTGCTGCCCGATGGCGGCGAGCTGTAGCTGCCATAAGGTGCCAGCAAGGGTGGAAAAACCACAATTTTATTCCGGGTAGAATCGGATAGGGTAAAATCCGTAAAATCAGCTGTTGGCTGGGCAAATACTTCCTGCATCTGCTCCTGTCCCGAACTCACTTTCACAAGCTGTTGCCCCTGGTCAAATGCCTGCAAATTGCTTTGTGCGCCCACCATGTACCAAACCGGCACTTTGGCTTTGATCAAATTCTGGAGGAGATTATTGCCGGTTGCCGATACCTGGAATAGGATCAGCAGGCTGTAATCGCCCGGTTTAACCGAAGCAAGATCTGATAACAAACTTGTTTTAACCTCGTAATTCTTATTATTCTGGATCGACTGCCGGACCACGCTGATATCCGGGTGCGGACCGTCATATACCAGCAGGATCTTTTGTTTGGCATCCAGCACATCCACATAAATGGTTTCGGCGTTGTTTTGGGTCGAGATCTCGTTTTTTACCGGCGCAATATTGATGTTATATCTACGCGTCCCCTTTTTATCGGCATTGAGTTTCAGGCTGACTACCTTATGAAAATCATTTGAATTGATAGCAATATTTTGAGCCGATACCTGCCTTCCATCGGCTGTAACCAACAAATGCATCGTTTCGCCTTTGGCCTGGTAAGCCTCAGCCAAAACTTCTATCTCAAAATCATTACCTAAAAAAGCGGTTTTATTGTAATTGACATTGCCGATCAGCAGGTCGCGTTTGGCAATAGTATCGCCAAGGGCAATCGTGTAAATGGTCGATTTGATATTCCGGGCCTCGTATTGCGGGTCGGTGCCCTGGTTGTATAAGCCATCCGTTGCCAAGACTACCGCGCCGATATTCTGGTTTACAAAACGCTCGTTCAGCTGGTGTAAGGCATTAGCGATATCTGTTTGCTTGCCCAAAAAATCTTTGGTAAGCCCATCAGCGATGTCTTTGTTAAAATGAAATTCGCGGACATCGTAATCACTCCCCAGTTCTTTTTTCAAGCCAGAAAGGTCATTTACCAGTTGCTCTGTCGGCGCGTCAGGCTTTTTAAACAGATTTATTGATTGCGAGTTATCCTGCAAAAGCAACACCAGCGGCTTTTGCGGGTTATAGCTCACCGTTTTCACCAATGGCGAAAGCAGCAGCAATGCAATCAAGGTGACCACTATAGCACGACCCGCAAATAACAGGTAACGGAATTTTTTATCCAGGCTAACCGGCTGTTTATATAGCAGCCATCCGTACAAAATGCCCAATGCCAGGCAAGCAGGCACCCACCATCCCGAAACCGTTCCCCAGGTAATTGAAAATAATAGCTGCATATTGGCCCCCTCTAAATCTCCCCCGGTAGGGGAGACTTTAAAAAACTTCAGGGTAGTCTTTATTTAAACAAATCTTAAAAGCCCTCCCTACCGGGGAGGGTTTGGGTGGGGCTTACAACATTCCCCCATCAACCGGTATCACCTGCCCGGTAATGTACGATGCCATATCCGATGCCAAAAACACGCAAGCGTTAGCCACATCTTCCGGTTCACCGCCGCGTTTAAGGGGGATGGCTTGTGCCCATCCTTCTACCACTTTTGGGTCAAGCACTTCGGTCATTTCAGTTTTAATAAAACCGGGGGCAACCACGTTGGTACGGATATTCCTGGAGCCTAATTCTTTTGCAATAGATTTAGAGAAACCGATAATGCCCGCCTTTGAAGCTGCATAATTGGCCTGCCCGGCATTGCCCTGCACCCCAACTACCGAACTCATATTGATAAATACCCCATAGCGGTTCTTCATCATTATTTTTGAAGCTGCTTTGGTTAGGTTGAAGATAGATTTCAGGTTTACTTCCAGCACATCGTCCCAGTTTTGTTCGGTCATGCGCATCAGCAGGCCGTCTTTGGTGATACCTGCGTTATTCACCACGATTTGCAAAGTGCCAAAATCAGCAACAATATCATTTACCAACTTTTCCGCTTCATCAAATTTGGAAGCATCGGAGCGGTAGCCTTTTACTTTTGTACCAAAGCGTTGCAGTTCCTGTTCAAGGGCATAGCCTTTTTCAACAGATGATAAATAAGTAAAGGCCACATTGGCGCCATGCTCGGCAAATTTTTCTGCAATTTTACGGCCTATTCCTTTGGATGCGCCGGTGATCAGCGCGGTTTTTCCTTCTAATAATTTCATAATATATCGTATGATTTCGGGCGATGAAGATAGGGAATTAGTGTGAAAGTCGGAAAAGTCCGGAAGTCCGAAAGAAAGAAGCAAATTTACGAAGTTTCTAAAACTTCGTAAATTTTTGGCATATAGCTGCCTATTAAAAAAATTGCATTACCTTAGATTTCTCGTACCAGTCGAATGAGAAAACTTTACCTTATCCTATTTTCTTTATCATTATTCAGTTGCCACCATGCCGTCAGCATTAAGGCACAACGCCTGGCGGATGCATTGGCTGTTTTAAAAAGAAATAGCGAATTCAGGCCCTTAAACAAGGATGATGCCTACGACTTTATGAACAAATACTACCTGCCCCGCCTTGATTCCTTAGAAACCGGGCGAAAAATATTTATTCATCCGCTAACCGGGGTGAATTTTAAAGATTTATATATTGAAGACAGCATCAAACTGCAAAAAGGATATAGCGCAGATTCAACGCGTAAATTTACAACAGAAACACGCCCCCCACGCCCGCCGCTATTGAAACTTGATGATAATTTCAAATGGAACAACAAAAAACTTTTAAAGGCCGTAGTTATTAACGACTATATTAAAACTTCCGGAAAAGATAATTCTTACGATAACGTTGATAGTATTAAAGCCTGGCACCACAAATATGGGTATGGCTATATGTGTGTATCGTATCCACAGTTTAACGCTTATACAAAACGCCTGGTAATCCGGCAATGGGTTGAAAACGACGATTGGTGCGGTACAGGACGGGAAAGTAAGTTTTGGTTTACAAGAACTGCTATGGGGTGGAAAACCCTGTCGGAACACTGGTATAGTAAAAATTAAATAATTTAAATTTCATTATAAT
>NZ_CAIWNH010000363.1 GCF_903913935.1 uncultured Mucilaginibacter sp. | reverse complement strand
CCGTTATTAGATTAATAATAACGGCTTTTTGATTGGGATTGGTCCACTCAAGTTTTTTATTATACTTTTACCCTGAACAACTGGTAATACCTGCAATAACCCAGCTGTTTACAGCGTTTCCTATTCGAACGATAGGGACGCTTTGCAATGCGGTCTGGTCATAAAAGTAAAATCGTATATATCATATACCCATCAACTGTCAGCCTTATGAAAAAGTTAAGCTTAACAATTATTGCCTGGTTTGCATTGCTTTCAATGGTTTTTTGCCAATCCGGCAATACTGATTCCAATTCTATACTTTATAGCAGCGGCACGTCATCGTCAATCATACCTGTTTTTACGTATGCAGAGGCCACTCATGGCAGCCAGTATCTTTTTGATGGCTGGGTAAAAGGTACTTTGATAAGCACTGATGGTACTGTTTATAATGAACCATCCTATGGGTTTGACTATGACAAAATTGGGGGAGCCTTGTTGTTTACAAAAGACCGTAAATCAGCTATCCAGGTTGACGGTTCAAAGATTAAATCGTTTACGCTCTATGATAAACAGGATGATCCGGAGAACTTTATCCTTGTGCCCGTTATTGACCCAGCCCATTTTGTACAGGTGATAGCGGAGGGCGGCAAATACCGGATTTATAAACTAACATTAACTCATTTTGTTAAAAACAATTACCATAATGATGGGATGACCGCAACGGGCAACAATTATGACGAATACGTGGATGACTACACATACTTCGTTACTATAAACGGAGGGGCCCCGCAAAAGATGGTATTAAAAAAGAAATCCCTGCGGGAAGTTTTTAAAAATGATCTTGATAAACTAAATAGCTTTTTTGATACCAAAAGCGGCGATATGGACGATAGTTATCTGCGTGAATTGGGAGATTATATGACTAAATAATCCGCATCGTCACAAAAACCGGGGCACTTTTTTCAATAAACACAATAGATTTATCAAAATGTAAGGAAAAGTAATGGCTTCTGTTTTACTTTTTATCCACACTATTCCTACCCGGCCCAACAAACAACAGGCCGGCAAAAACAATTGCATCCTCAATTGCGTGTGCCGCTCCCTCTAAGCCGTCGCCCTTGCCGAAATGCATAGCTGCAGCCACTAAAAGATTGATTAGCATCAGCAGGCATACTGGGCGGAATGCCAGGCCGATGATCAGTAAAAAGCCACCGAATGTTTCAACAGCGGCGCTCAATAGTCCCCAAACTAAGGGCCAGAAATGAATGCCAACATATTTGGTTGAGCTGCCTAATTCGGCCCACATTTTTGGGCCGCCTCCTAATTCTGGATACCCGTGATAGATAAACATAATACCTAAACCAACCCGGATAACCAGTAACCCAAAGTTTTTGTAATTGCCAAGACCGCCGAAAAGTGCCATAGTATAGTGATTGGAGAAGAGTTAATTAGTGATTAGTAAAAGACAATGTTACTTCGCTGCTGTTTATTTGCAAATCTATTGTTTTTCCGAAAATAAGGCTGCAGTTATCAGGAATATGGCCGGCAGGGAAATCAAAACAAACGGGGTAATCATATTCCTTAACCACTTCGATAATAATTTCGGGTACGGTTTGCCCAAAGGGAATATCATTATCCTTTACATCTGTAAATCCTCCAACGACCAGGCCGGCAAGTTCTTTTAACTTACCGGCACGTTTTAAATTCCGCATCATCCGGTCGATAGCATATATATATTCTCCAACGTCTTCGATAAACAAGATCTTACCGGAGTAGTCAGGGTCGGAGACGGAGCCTGAAACCGCGATCAGCAATGATAAATTACCGCCAATTACAATGCCCCTGGATTTGCCGTGCCGGTTTAATGGATTGGATTTAAAACAGTAGCTAAGCGCCTCCCCGAATAAAGCCCGTCTTAAGGTCTCCAGCGAATGCGCCGAAGCATCCGGGATATTTACCGGCATTTGCCCGTGGATGGTTTCTGCGCCGTAGTTGGCAAACAAGTGCGTATGCAAAACGGTGATGTCACTAAAACCCACCAGCCATTTTGGGTTTACCGCAAAACGGCTGAAATCAACCTGGTCGATCATGCGGATCGTTCCATAACCACCTCGTGCAGCAATAATGGCTTTAACGCTGTCATCATCAATAAAGCGCTGCATATCGGCGGCGCGCTGCCCATCGTCGCCGGCAAACTGGTGGTACGACAACTCAAGGGTATTCCCCAAAACAACTTCCAATCCCCATGATTCCAATAACTTTATGGCATCCGTCATCGGCACAGGCAATTTTTTCGCCGGGCAGGTGATCGCGATTTTATCGCCTTTTTTTAGGGGAGGGGGGATGAGTCCGGAAGTCCGGAAGTCCGAAAGTCCGGAAGAAGCTGCAGCCTTTTTCATAGCCAATATTAGAAAAACTTTTTGTCTTTCCCTCCCTTTTTTCTTTCCGACTTCCGGACTTTCGGACTTCCGGTCTAAAAAAGTATCTTTGCGTCAATAACGAGATTAAATGTCCAATCTGAATAAATATAAACGTTTTACGGTTACATCGGCGCTGCCTTACGCCAATGGCCCGCTGCATATCGGCCACCTGGCAGGGGCTTATATTCCTGCCGATATTTTTGTACGCTACCTGCGCCTGAAGAAAAAAGATGTGGCATTTATTTGCGGATCTGATGAACATGGCGCGGCTATCACCATCAAGGCAAAAAAAGAAGGTACTACACCCCAGGCCATTATTGACAAATACCATAACCAGATTAAAAATAGTTTCGAGGAGTTCGGGATCGCGTTTGATATGTATCATCGTACCTCGTCGCCTATCCACCACGATCTTTCGCAAGAGTTTTTTTTAAACCTGTACGAGAAAGATGAGTTTATTGAAAAATTTTCGGAACAGTATTTTGATGAAGATTTTCAGCAGTTTTTGGCCGATCGTTATATTACCGGTACCTGCCCCAACTGTAAACACCCTAACGCTTACGGCGACCAGTGCGAGAATTGTGGTACTTCCTTAAACCCAACAGACCTGATTAACCCGATATCAACCCTTAGCGGTAAAACGCCGGTATTGAAGTTAACCAAGCACTGGTTTTTGCCATTGGATAAATACCAGCCCTGGCTGGAAAAATGGATTGATACCAAAGAAGGCGAATGGAAGGTGAATGTGTTCGGGCAATGTAAATCCTGGTTAAAATCAGGATTACAACCCCGCTCCATGACCCGCGACCTGGACTGGGGAATTGATGTTCCGTTGGAAGAAGCGAAAGGAAAGAAATTGTATGTGTGGATGGACGCGCCGATAGGCTATATCTCTGCCACTAAACAATGGGCGCTGGATAATGGGAAAGACTGGAAATTATATTGGAAGAAACAGGAAAACGAAGCGGATGATACCTGCCTGCTGCATTTTATCGGCAAGGATAATATCGTGTTCCATTGCATTATTTTTCCCTCTATTTTACATGCACATGGTGAATACGTTTTACCGCAGAATGTGCCCGCCAACGAGTTTTTGAATTTGGAAGGGGATAAACTGTCGACTTCGCGCAACCATGCCGTTTGGCTGCATGAATACCTGGAAGAATTTCCGGGCAGACAGGATGAGCTTCGGTATGTATTAACCTCTATCCTGCCTGAAACCAGCGACAGCGAATTTACCTGGAAAGATTACCAGGCCCGCGTAAATAACGAACTGGTTGCAATTTTGGGCAATTATGTAAACCGGGTAATGATACTGATGCATAAATTTTACGATGGTAAAATTGAAAGCGAAGGCGGCAAAGTAGTTTTAACAGATAAACACCTGGCCGCTGAAACCGGCAGGTTGTATGATGAACTGGAGGCAACCCTTGAGGCCTACAAATTCCGCCAGGCGCTGCAATCGGTGATGGAAATAGCCCGTTTGGGTAACCGTTATTTAACCGAAAACGAACCCTGGAAAACCATCAAAACAAACCCCGATGGCGCAAAGGAAACGCTGCACAATAGTTTGATATTGATAGGCCAATTAGCGACCTGCCTGCAGCCATTTTTACCAAACACGGTCAAAAAGATATTGGGTATGTTAAACCTGCCTTATAGCGCCATCGCCTTTAACCAGGAGATCGCCTTTGAAAGTGGCCACCAGTTAAACCCGGCGGCGCTGCTGTTTGAAAAGGTAGAGGATGATATGATCGATTTCCAGATGCAGAAGCTATTTGATAAAAAGGAAGCAAATGCTCCAAAACAACAATTAACTGTTGTACCGCCAAAGGAAAATATCAATTTCGAAAGCTTTGCGACGATGGATATCCGCACGGGAACCATTTTAACGGCCGAAAAGGTGGCCAAAACTAAAAAGCTATTGAAACTAACCATTGATACCGGCATCGACCAGCGCACCATTGTATCCGGCATAGCCGAATATTTTGAGCCAGAAGCCATCATCGGCCAAAAAGTAAGCGTTTTGGTAAACCTGGAGCCGCGGGAAATAAAAGGCATCCTGTCACAGGGTATGATACTGATGGCGGAAAACGCCGAAGGCAAATTGAGTTTTGTATCAGCGGACGGCGGGTTTCATAACGGCTCAGTAATTAGATAGATCGGAGTGAAAGCGTAAAGATTTACGAAGTTTGCAAAACGTCGTAAATCTGAAATATGCTCAATTCAATCAACCAATAACTGCCCTTGACTAACTCAATCAAAATTTGCACCTTTGCACTTCCAAAATATGCTTTTCTAATTTGCACATCCGCACATTCGAAATCTGCACATCAGGAACTGGTCCCGTAGTTCAACGGATAGAATAGGAGTTTCCTAAACTCTAGATATGAGTTCGATTCTCGTCGGGACCACAGATAAAGCCGAAAGCCTCAAGTCGAAAGTCTTGAGGCTTTTTTAATGCGATAATAAAATAATCCAGATGCTTATTGATTCGAAATTAGTAACCCGAACAGCAAAATAAATTTGTTTTGCAGCAGTTGTGGACACTCACTTAAATGCTATTTCCATCGCGGCAATCAATTGCCTTGATAAATTTTGCAGGCACACCGGCAACAATGGTATTGGCCGCAACATCTTTATTCACCATTGCGCCGGCAGCCACGATCGCATTTTCGCCGATAGTTACCCCAGGCAGTATGGTTGCCGCGGCACCTATCCAGGCATTCCTTTTTATTATGATGGATTTCAAGTCAAGCGATTTTCGTTGCGAAGGATCTGCAGGGTGATTTTCGGTGATCAGGTTGACTTTGGGGCCTATCTGCACATCATCTTCAATGGTAATGCCGCCCAGGTCGAGGAATGTGCAGGCATGGTTTATAAATACATTCCGGCCCAATTTAATATGACGTCCGAAATTGGTATAAAAAGGCACAAATACGGTGGTGCTTTTATCGATATCAGTATCGGTAATTTCACTCAAACGCTCGCGGATTTGGTCCACACTGGTTGAAGTATTAAGCGCTGCAGACAGCGTAATGGTGTGGGAAACAACGTCCCATAAACGTGGCATCTGTGGGTCATCATTCCGGATGATGCCGCCGGCAAGCATCCTGTCAAAAATGTCGATTGTATTTTCACTCATATTAATTACCTATACCGCTAAGATAAAGATTGCTTTTTGAAATGATAAATACTTTGTTTTTGGTGCCGCTGTATCCAGAGTGAGGGGACGAAAAATGCAAGTTTTAATCCTAAATCTATAGGCAAAATACTATATTTGATACGCAGCCCAGGCGGCTGCTGGAAGTTGCCTTTTTTTTTAATCCGATAATTTCCGGTACTAAAAAATAAAAAGTAAAACCATTCGGTATGAATAATGCCTCCTCAAATAGGCCTTCTATCGGTCAATGGGTGTCACTAATTACCTGCGGGTGGCTTATCGGCTTTATTACCGGAATATTTATGGCAGATGCGCTGGAAACCCTACATCTGGATTTTGCCTTAATAATCGTGGGAATGTCGTTTTGGGTTGGGCTGATGCAAAGAATTGCCCTCAGAAAACAACTTTTTATCAACAACCTATGGGTGCTTTTTGAAGTTTTGGGATTGAGCACGCCTTTTGTTATCTCAAATTTTATTGTTGTTTTATTAAATAATAGTTTCCCGGGATTAATTGGAGAGCGTACTAATATGTTATTGATAATTGTGGCAACTCCCATAGGTGGGACATTCGCGGGATGGCTTCAGTATAAATTTATGCTTATTAACGATGATTCAAAGAATAGCCGAGAGTGGATAAAGTATAGTTTTATTGGATGGACGGGTTGTAGCTTTTTTATTATGACTTATTTTCTTTTCGCTACTAGTTTGCATTTAGAAAAAAGCATGGCTGGAAAACTTCTTAACATATCCGTCCTATTGTTGGGAGGCCCCATTTTAGGAGGCTTATCGGGACTTGGGCTTAAATCTATTAGTAATACTGCCGCATTCACCCACCAGTAGGGCCACTGCTCGTCGGAAAAAATAGTAACGACTTGCACAGCGCGCTCATCGAACCCAGATCAACAAACTAAAACGCCTCCTGGCAATCTGCCCTCCTCATTAATTAGTATTTTCTGCAACACCCCCGTCAGAACCTGCGTCTTATAGCTATGAAACTGAAATTCCTGTCTTTTTTAACCTTTATTACGCTCATACTATTCAACTTTGCAATGGCACAACCATGCGGTAAAATTACCGGCTCAGTTTTAGATGAAACCAAAAAACCGCTTGATGGCGCAACGGTGATTTTACTTGCCGCCAAAGATTCGACAGTTGTAAGCAGCCAGCTGGTTAACAGGGATGGTAGCTTTGCTTTTCAAAACTTAAAAGACAATATTTACCAGATCAGGGCCACCTATATCGGCTTTAAAAATTACCAGAGCAGCAATGTGGTGGTGAGGGGGCAAAAGCCGGTTGATCTGCCTGCATTTATTTTATCGCCGGCCGGGTGAGTCAACCCCGGCGGACATTACCGCCAATGCATGGCGGCGAGTTTACTCACCCCGGATTCGCGTTGCTCTCCGATCCTATCTTCCGCAAGCGGCAAAGTGGGTAGCAACAAAGATTTTTTTTTTGAACACTAAAGGTATGTTGGCAATAATTTGCAGACTTGAAACAAATTTGTCTATTTTAATATCATGAAACTTTGCCGGCACTGCTTACTGCTTTTTATCATATTCATTATACCGTATTTGTCCAAAAGCTATGGGCAGGTCGGTCAGTTAAGTGATTCAACGTCAAGGTTAAATCACATCCAAAAAAACGGCGTTTTGCGTATAGGCATCCCAAGCGATTACGCCCCTTTTGCCATCATAAAAGGGGATTCACTTTCCGGCGCTGACATCAGGCTGGGTCGCGCGCTGGCTTCAGCCATGGGTGTTAAGCCCGTATTTGTAAAAACAAGCTGGGCGAACCTCGCTAAAGATATGCAAAGTGATGCCTTTGATATTGCCCTCGGCGGCATCAGCATCACTCCTGAACGGGCAGCTTTGGCGAGCTTCTCCATCTCTTATCATTCGGGCGGAAAAACTTTTCTTTGCCGCCGTACGGACAGCGCCAGGTTCTCGACGGTGGAGGCCGTAAACAATCCTGGTGTCCGTTTAATCGAAAACAAGGGGGGCACAAACGAGGCCGTTGCCAGATCTTTATTTTCTACGGCCGTATTGCAAATATATCCTGATAATATTGGCATTTTTAACGAGATCGTGGCTGGCCGTGCCGATGTAATGGTAACGGATGATACAGAGGCAGACCTTAAGGCCCTGCAATATCCACAACTCTGCCGGAGCCTCCCCGGCACGATCACCAAAAGCGACAAGGCGCTGTGGATTCAGCCGGGTGCCGCGTTGGTTAGTTTTGTAAATAACTGGCTGCAAAAGGAGCTGGCTGCCGGAACGCTTCAGCAATGGTTAAAAGAGGCCATGTTACCTGTTAATTGAGCTGTTGCAGGGGGCAATAATTGCTTCAATAAGTGTTTTTATAAAATATATAAAAACTGCTTTTATTGTATTGGTTAACAGTTTTTTGTGTTGTAAATTTGTATTTAGCCAGATCTTACATGTAGTGAAGAGATTAGCCTTATACCTATTAACTGTACTCCAGATCGGAGCTATTAACTCGCTGAAAGCGAGAGGTTATCTGCGTTTTTATACTATTACCGGAAATACCATCAGTGCACCTATAACTGCGGGTTTTTGCTCTGGCGGAAACCCCGGCAATATAGTTGGCAACATACCATCAGGCGGTAGCGGCGTTTATACCTATCAGTGGCAAACATCAACCGATAGTGTTAATTTTACCACCGTTTCCGGGATCAACACTATGAATTTTGACCCGCCCCAAATCAGCCAAACTACCTGGTACCGGCGGCTGGTAACTTCGGATAGTGATACAGCTACATCGATAAGCAACACAGTTGTAATAACCATCTCTAAGCCTGTTACAAATAACACCATAACAGCACCGGCTGTTGCCACATTTTATACACCAGCCGTTCCCGGCACTATTACCGGAAGTATCCCATCTGGCGACAGTACTTTTACTTACCGCTGGCAGATTTCGACAGACGATCTTAATTTTACTGATTTAAGTGGTGCTGCAGGCAAGGATCTTACCGCGCTTCCGTTATTAAGCCAAACTACGTATTTTAAAAGAATTGTAACATCCGGGGCGTGCACTACGCCGGTAATAAGTAATACGGTGAAAATAATAGTGGCGATACCACTTACAGGCAATGCCATCGTTGCACCAATTGTTACAGGGTTTTGTTCAACAGGAGATCCGGGTGTAATAACAGGCGGCACACTTTCCGGCGGCAATGGCCCTTATAGTTACCAGTGGCAAAGCTCCGCAGATAGCATTCATTTCACCTCCATTCCCGGAGCGGATAGCATTAATTTTGATCCTCCGGCGATCACGCAGACTACCTGGTACCGGCGGCTGGCCTTTTCAGGCCCGCAGGGTGCAGCGTCTGCGAACGTGGAGCCCAATAGCCTGGATTTCTTTTTAATAGGAGGGCAAAGCAATGCGTATGGTACCGGGGTTCTTTCCCTGCAAACACCCATACCCGCCGGTATTTGCTGGGAATATGTCAAAGGCGCGTTTATCCCCGTCACTAAACAAGCGATCAACATTGGCAATACCGGTTCAATATGGGCCGCTTTTGCTGTTGCTTATTATAACAGAACCGGCAGAAAAGTATGCCTTGTTCCGGCATCTGTAGGCGCTACGTCACAAGTGGCAGCCATTGATGATGGTCATGGGAACTGGGACCTGACAGGAAGCCTGGTTTCCGATGCTGTTTTATTATTGAACCAGGGTTTGGCAGCCGCGCAGAATGCAGGTTGGACCACCCGCGCGAAAGGGATTCTGTGGGACCAGGGTGAGCGGGATGGTAACGCGATAACAACTGGGCAAACAACGATCGGCTTGTACCAGGCAGCTTTGCAGAACATGATCGCCAATTTCAGGACCAGGATATCAAATAACAGTTTACCATTTTATATTTTTAGAATAGCCAATAGTAGCTCCGGCGGGTTGCAGGTACAGGCTGCACAAGAGGCCATTGCAAAAACAGACCCGAATACGGCGGTGGTATTCAGGGACGCAATTGATTATACGGTAGCCAATGGGTATCTTAATCCGGTAGGCCTGGTGCACTATACCCAGGCCGGCTATAACCTGGCGGGACAAATTGGAGGGGATAACGTAGGCGGTTTTACCGGGCCTGTTGTAAGTAATGTCATCAAAATAAATATTTCAAACCCGGTCGTCCCGGTTTTGCTTGATACATTGGTACAAATCAACGGCGGTAATCCGGCGGCGCTTGCGGTTGGATCACCAAATAATAATACCGTTTATAACTGGTACGATTCCCTGGATGCAACCAATCTGCTGTTTACCGGGCCAACGTACGTAACCCCGCCATTAAGTGCAAATAAAACCTATTATGTCCAGGAAATAAACGGTGCCTGCGGCATATCATCGTTGGCAACAGCACACGTAAGTATTATCGATGGACTGGACAGCCTGAAATTAAGCGCAGGCACTTTAACGCCAATTTTTCAAACTGGCAAATTTAGTTATAATGCATCGGTCAAAAACACGGTAACCTCGATCACATTAACCCCGGCTATCAGCGATAGTACGGCCACTATTACAGTTAATGGTAGCCCGGTAGCAACCGGTACACCCTCAGCAGGCATTCCGTTGATCATTGGCCTTAACCCGGTTAACATATCCGTAAGTTTTGCTGATAGTTCAGCAGCAAAAACATATACCGTAATTGTTACCAGGAACCTTTCAGAAAATGCGGATATTTCGGGTTTAAAATTAAGCAGCGGTATTTTATCGCCGGCATTTGCAGCTAATACAACAAGCTATACCGCATCAGTGGATTATGGTGTTTCTTCTATTACATTGAACCCAATAGCTGCTGATTCAAAGGCAACAATAATGGTAAATGGTTCGCTAGTGGTGACAGGTGGGGTATCAACAATTATCCCATTGTCTGTTGGTCCCAATACCGTTGCTGTTGCGGTAACCGCCCAGGACGGGATGACGACGAAAACGTATTTCATAGTGATAACAAGGGCCGGAGCATCTGTAAATGCAGGACTTGCAAGTTTAGGATTAAGTGCCGGAACATTGACTCCGGTTTTTGCAACAACAAAAACCAGTTATGTAGTATCGGTAGTTAACGGTATTACGTCAATAACTGTTACTCCAGTAATAAGCGATACCACTGCGACGATAACAATAAACAGTACACCTGTGGCATCAGGCACCGCTTCAACAGCAATTCCTTTAGCCATTGGCCCGAATACCATCAATGTAACGGGAACGGCCCAGGATAGGTCTACAACACTAACCTATACCATAACTGTATATCGCGCCGCTTCTTCAAATAGCAACCTTGTTGCACTCCATTTAGGTTCGGGCAGCTTATCGCCGGCGTTTACAGCTGCAACAACCACTTACACCTCTACGGTTGCCAATACTGTGCTGTCAACAACAGTGATACCCGCTGAAGCCGATTTAAATGCCTCAATAACGGTAAATAGCGTCCCTGTCATATCAAGCCAGGCATCGAACCCCATTGCTTTAAATGTTGGCCCCAATACCATTAGTGTGGCAGTAACTGCCCAGGATGGTACTACGGTAAAAACATATACGATAGTGGTAAACAGGCTTCCTTCGGTAAATGCGAGCCTCGCAGGGATTACGTTAAGCAACGGGGTATTATCGACGGTTTTTTCAGCATCAAAATATAGCTATTCAGCATCCGTGCCTTATGCAGTAAGTTCAGTGACAATAACGCCAACAGTTAGTGACGCTACAGCAACGATAACAGTCAATGGTTCCCCGGTACAGTCTGGTATGCCATCTTCGGATATTATATTATCTGTTGG
>NZ_CAIWNH010000362.1 GCF_903913935.1 uncultured Mucilaginibacter sp. | reverse complement strand
GAGGCACCAACTATTGGCTCAATCGTTACTCCAGTTTTTTGTTTAAAATCCTGCCCCAGCGCTTTTATTACCGGCTGCAGGTTAGCTGCCACAGCTACTTTTATGTTTTGCGCAACCAAATGCCCTGTAAATAATAAAAAGCAGGCCGTTAAAACCTTCGTCTTATCTGCAATTCGGATAAAATGCTTTTTGCCTTCCATTTGTTTTTTATAAGAATCAAACACAGCGCTAATATACATTGTTAGTAAAGCTTATCAGAATTTTTGTAAAGCTTAAGTAATGGAAAAACTTGCCTGATTCAGTATACCCGTTAACGCGCAATAATACTATATTAGCCCTATCCGAATGTAAATCCAATTTATTTTTATACTTTAATAACCTATTTAAATTTTTGTTAGCCATTTACCTGAAAATCATGAAGAAAGGTTCCCCGCAAATCATTTTTACTTTCGTTTTAGTTTTCAACTTACTGCTGGGCGTCAGCTGTAGTAAAAAGGCTGTGAGCGCTGGAATACAACCCGTACCTGTGATACCACCGGTGGTAACTATAAAGTCGGACGTAGCAATGTGGCTTACTACCCCGACTCAATCGGCATTATTACAAAAACAAAATGTGGGCTTGATTTTTAAAAGCAGCAGCAATGCAAATACCAGCATAAATATTGATACTACAAAAACTTACCAGAGCATAGATGGATTTGGCTTTTGTTTAACCGGGGGCAGCGCCACCTTGATCCATAGCCTCGCTGCAGCACAGCAGGACGCGCTGTTAAAGGAATTATTTTTAACCGATACTACACATATCGGCATCAGCTACCTCCGGATCTCCATCGGCGCTTCAGACATGAGTGCCTCCGACTTTACTTACGATGATGTAGCTACCGGGCAGACAGATGTTACCCTCGCTAACTTTAGTATTGCCGCTGAACTAACCGACCTTGTGCCTGTTTTGAAGAAAATAATCGCTTTAAATCCAACTATTAAAATAATGGCTACGCCATGGACCGCCCCTGTCTGGATGAAAAGCAATACAACAGGCAATAATGGCTTTACTGGCGGCAGCTTAAATACTGCGTATTATGATGCCTACGCGGCTTATTTGGTTAAATATATCCAGGCAATGCAAGCACAGGGTATTACTATTGACGCCATCTCGCCGCAGAATGAGCCATTGAACCCAAATAATAACCCGGCGATGGTAATGCAGCCGCTTGAGGAGGCAAACTTTGTTAAAAACAGTTTAGGCCCGCAGTTAATAACGGCCGGCCTGTCAACCAAAATACTGGTATATGATCACAATACCGACCGTACCGACTATCCATTAACCATCCTTGCCGATGCGGCCGCCAACCCTTTTGTTGATGGCTCGGCATTCCATCTTTATGCCGGCAATATCAGCGCGCTTACGCCTGTTCATAATGCGTACCCCAATAAGAATATTTATTTTACGGAGCAATATATTTCTACTTCAGGTACCTTTGCTGGCGACCTGGCCTGGCATATCGCCAATTTAATTATCGGCGCCACAAAAAACTGGAGCCGGAATGTACTGGAATGGAACCTGGCGACCGACGGCGGCTTTGGCCCGCATACCAACGGCGGCTGTACTACCTGCCAGGGGGCTTTAACCATTAATGCGCCGTCGGTAACCCGCAATGTATCCTATTATATCATTGCACATGCGTCAAAATTTGTACGGCCGGGGGCTGTTCGGATCGCCTCAAACGAAGTAAACTCGCTGCCCAACGTCGCCTTTAAAAATGCTGACGGATCAAAGGTGCTCATCGTATTAAATTCCGCAAATGCATCGCAAACCTTTAACATACAATTTAATGGAAAGATCGTCTCCACTACTTTGCCAGGTGGTGCCGTTGCAACCTATGTTTGGTAATATTTACTTTTAGCTATAATAACGGTTATCATGAAAAGAAAACTTTTGTATGCTTCATTATTAATCCTCTTAATCCCGTCATTCCTTAGGGCCCAGACCGGTAAATTTATCAGTGTACGGGGAAAAGACATTATCGGCCCGGACAATAAACCCTTCCTGATGAAGGGCACAAACCTGGGTAACTGGCTGGTGCCTGAGGGTTATATGTTCAAGTTTAAGGATGTAAGCTCGCCCAGGCTGATCAACGAAGCGATCCTGGAGCTTTTAGGCCCTGAAGAAACCACCAAATTCTGGAAACAATACCAGGATAACTATATTACCACGGGAGATATCCATTTTTTAAAAGCATCCGGGATGAACTCTATCCGAATCCCTTTTAACTACAGGCTTTTTACCGCGGAAAACTACTGCGGGCAAAATAATGCTAACCGCGGCTTTGAATTGCTGGACAAGGTGATTGGCTGGTGCAAAAAAGAAAAACTTTATGTTATTTTAGATATGCACTGCGCACCCGGCGGGCAAACCGGCGATAATATTGATGATGGCAACGGCTACCCCTTTTTGTTTAAAAGCAAAGCCATGCGGGCGCAAACTGCTTACATCTGGAAAAAGATCGCGAATCATTATAAAAATGAAACCATCATTTTGGGATATGACTTGCTGAACGAACCTATCGCGACCTATTTTAATGCCGATGAACTTAACCCTTACCTTGAGCCCACCTATAAAGAAATAACCAAAGCCATCCGCTTGGTGGATAAAAACCATATCCTGATTTTAGGTGGTGCACAGTGGGACAGTAATTTTAAACCTTTCGGCCTACCGTTTGATAAAAAGCTGGTGTACCAGTTCCATAAATACTGGACTCAAACAACAGGGAAAGAAATCATCCAGGATTATATCGATTTCAGGGATAAATACAATGTGCCTATTTATTGCGGCGAAACGGGAGAAAATAAAGATGAATGGTGCGAGGCCTTCCGCAAAACCCTTGATGAGAACAACATCGGCTGGCATTACTGGCCCTATAAAAAAATGGACAATACGGCGGGCGTTATCACTTTTGATGTTCCGGCCGGGTATGATAAAGTAATTGAATATACAGAGCAGCCCAGGGCCGATTTCGGCGCCATCCGCAAAGCAGCGCCACAAGACAGGGAATTAATTAAAAAGGCATTATTCCGGTTTATCCAAAACTGCAAATTTGAAAATTGCCGGCCAAACAAAGGATATATGGCAGCTTTGGGGTTTAGATAAACTTAAGGCCTAAAGCAGAAAGCTAAAAGCGGATATAAGCTATGTTCCTTTCCGCTTGTTATGCGTTAAAATTCAATTTCGACGTCCGGTACAGGATGGCCGGTACAGGTTAATATCCAGCCTTTGGCCAGGTCGGCATCCGTCAACACATTATTTTTCACCATCTCCACCCTGCCATTTTTGCAAATAGCCGAACAAGTTGAACAATCCCCTACCCGGCAACTATAGGGTAACGGGATGCTATTTTGCAGAGCTGCCTGCAATATCGATTGGTTTTCACCAACAATCAGGTCGTACGATTCTTTATTAAAATGAATTCGAATCCTCCTCGGCGGGTAATTTAGTGTAACTGCGCCTACCGGCACGGTATCCAGCACAAAATTTTCCTTCCTGATCTGCGCCGGTGCAAAACCCATGTACAATAGCGTAAGGCGGATCATCCGCATATAGTCATAAGGCCCGCAGGTATAGATCGCTGCATTGGCTATAGTTGAACGCAGGTTTTGGCGTACTATCTGTTCCAGTACAAGGTTATTTAACCTGCTGGCTTTGCTACTTAACAAATGAATAATTTTTAACCTGGCAGGATTTTTTTCTGCCAGTTCATTCAATTCATCCTTAAAAAGAATCGAACTTTCATTTTGATTGCCGTAAATAAGGATGAATTTACATTCCCCCTGCCGGGCTAGTGCATATTTAAGTTGCGAAAATATGGGGACAATTCCGCTGCCCGCTGCAAATAAAAATATATCTTTTTCGGCTTCTAAATCTTCTATCGTAAATCTTCCGGCCGGTTCAACAGCGTTTATAATATCGCCGGGCTTTATTTTAGTGAGCAGGTAGCGCGAGATCTCGCCGTTAGTGATACGTTTGACGGTAATTGATATTTGGTCCTCATCAGGCGATGAACTTAGCGAATAAGACCGGCGGATCTCGTCATCATGATGATCAAAAACCAGGGTAATAAACTGCCCGGCTTTATAATTGACCTTCCGGCCCGATATTTCGCAAAAAAACAAGGTGGCTACATCCGGCAGTTCCCACTTAATCGCTTCAACTTTTAACTGAAGCATACTTTTTACGCTCTTAAAACAATTTTACCAAACTGCGGGGATTCCGCCATTTTTTGAACTGCCTTTTCTGCTTCAACCATCGGAAAAACCTCATCGATTACGGGCACCAACCTGTGTTTATTTACAAAATCAACCATCTCCTTAAATTCCTCCTTTGTGCCCATAGTAGTGCCCAGGATCTGTAATTGTTTCCAGAATATTTTACGCCCGTTCAGTTCAGGGACATTCCCGGCTGTCCCGCCGAAAAACACGATCCGGCACCCGGGATTACTGATATCCAAAAACCTGGCGAACCCATCGCCCAGGGCACTGTCGATAATTACATCAAAGCCGCCGGCAAGTTGTTGCAATTGTTCGGGCCAGTCCGGCGCATTATAACTTACACCAGCCGATGCCCCCAATTGTATCGCCTTCTCAATTTTTTCCTCCGAGCGCGACGTAACAAAAACCTGGCAGCCGGCAGCAACGGCCCACGTAAGTGCGAAGGTACCTGTCC
The DNA here is from genome assembly GCF_903913935.1 of uncultured Mucilaginibacter sp. Classification (GTDB taxonomy): domain Bacteria; phylum Bacteroidota; class Bacteroidia; order Sphingobacteriales; family Sphingobacteriaceae; genus Mucilaginibacter. Next base: position 3,973 of record NZ_CAIWNH010000362.1, on the reverse strand, counting down.
CGCTCCCTACGCCCGAGATCAGCACTTTATCACCCTTTTTAGCTTTGCCTTTGGTAAACAAGGCACGAAATGCAGTTAATCCCGCAAGCGGCAAAGCGGCAGCCTGTTCCCAGTCTAAATGGGTTGGTTTAGCATGCAGGAATTCAGTCCTTACCTTTACATATTCAGCAAAAGTGCCATTTTCGGGCAGGCCCAGTATCTTAAAATCCTTTCCCTGGTATTCAGCGTGGTCGCCCCAATCTTGGCTGGGGTTAATGATTACCTCTTTCCCTATCCAATGTTCATCTGCATTGTTTCCAACTTCCGCAACAATGCCCGCACCATCAGAACCTAATATAGAGGGGTATTTTATGCCTGCGTACTTACCAATAGTTATCCAGTAATCGCGTCTGTTTAAGGCTGCGGCAACAATTTTCACCAAAACCTCACCCGCGTTTAGGGTTGGCTTTTCAACTTCTTTTAAAACTAAAGGTTGGTCTGCACCTTTTAATACAATTGCTTTCATAGGGTTGTCCGGACCGGGATTACGCAGATTTTTACGATGCCCGGGATTGTGAAAAATTAAAAAAAGCGGCAGTATTGAATAACTGCCGCTTTACTTCTTATAACCCCTTTAGAGGGCTGTGGGGCTAGGCTTTGCTATATAATTCGGCAACGTGGCTCCAGTTGATCACATTCCATACAGCTGCCAGGTAATCCGGACGGCGGTTTTGATATTTCAAATAATAGGCATGCTCCCAAACGTCGATGCCGAAAATCGGGGTACCTTTTACCTCGGCTATATCCATTAATGGGTTATCCTGGTTTGGAGTTGAACATACAGCCAGTTTCTTTTCTGGTGTAACGATCAACCATGCCCAGCCTGAACCAAAGCGGGTTGCGCCTGCTTCGTTAATTTTAGTTTTAAAATCGGCAAAAGAACCGAAAGTGCTTTTTATTGCATCGCCAAGCGCACCGGTAGGCTCGCCACCTGCTCCGGGGCCTAAAATAGTCCAGAATAAGCTGTGGTTATAGTGGCCACCACCATTATTGCGAACAGCCATTGGGAATTTTGAGATATTTTTAATGATATCTTCAATATTGCTGTCGGCTTCTGGTTTTCCTTCCAGTGCTTTATTTAAATTGGTTACATAAGCCTGGTGATGTTTGCCATGGTGAATTTCCATAGTCATTTTATCAATATGCGGTTCAAGCGCGTCGGTAGCGTAAGGTAACGCCGGTAGTGTAAAAGCCATAATATTAAGTTTAATGTTTAATTATAGTGTGTAACAAATATAAAGTGTTGAAAGGTTATTTTGTTCTGATAAATGTAATATTTAGTTCATGGCTCATGGTTGATAGTTCATGGTAGAAGGTTGGTGTGTGTAAATGCGGCAAATCACTAAATTCTATCCATCTTCCGCAGCTACCATGAACTATCAACCATGAACCATGAACTAACCTACTTCCGCTTGCTTTTAAAAAAATCCCTTACCAGATCAGCACATTCGTTTTCGTGGATACCGCCGGTAATAACGGTTTTAGGGTGGGTAATCTTTTGATTTAACCTGCCAAAACCGCGCTTAGTATCATACGCCCCAAAAACGATCCGGCTTAGCTGGAACCAGTAACAGGCACCCGCGCACATTACACATGGCTCCAGTGTTACGTACAAGGTACATTCAGGCAGGTATTTGCCCCCCATATAATTGGCGGCAGCAGTTAAGGCCTGCATTTCGGCGTGGGCCGAAACATCGTTCAACCTTTCAGTAAGGTTATGCCCCCGGCCAATGATCTTTCCCTGGCAAACCACAATGGCCCCAATCGGGATCTCATCTTCAGCTAAAGCCAATTTTGCTTCGCGGATAGCCTCGTTCATAAAAAAATCGTCGGGCGAGACGGCGGGCTCATCGCCAAAAGTAACATACCTCATTATATCAGTTTACTCCCATTCGGGACAGGTTTATCAATAGCCGCCAGTACAATATCCCCGTTTTCATCTGCAAAACCGGTAACCAAAAACTCCGACATAAAGTTAGCGATCTGTTTAGCTTTAAAATTTATTACCCCGATGACCTGTCTGCCGGGCAATTCTTCTTTGGTATAATGGCGGGTGATCTGAGCGCTCGACCATTTTATACCCAGGGAACCAAAATCAACTTTTATTTTATAGGCTGGTTTGCGGGCTTCGGGGAAATCTACAACCTCCAGTATCGTTCCGGCGCGAAGCTCAACTTTCTCAAATTCGTGCCAGGTGATGGTTTCCATTTTGCAAAGTTATAAACCTGCAACAAATCAAAACCCTTTGGGGTAGATTTTTTATTTTATAGTGTAAAAGCGTTTATGTAATTTAACTTTGTAATTGGAAGAGCAAAATGCGCTTCCGCATTTTATCATTTATGACGAGAAATAGTTTTTTTATTTTGGCTTGTTGCCTGCTTGCGGCCTTGTTTCTGCCAGCCAGCGAGGCTAATGCTACTTCGAAAATTTCTTTTTATAAATACACAGAAACCAATAGATACACTCGTCCGTTAGCCGATACTGTACCGCCATCAGACATTATGGAGGTAATAACCACTATTATAAACGCTACAAATTCGTTTAATATTGAAGCGGTATCCAAATTATATACGCCAAACGCAGCAATAGCTGATGATGAGGCCCCATATTCGTGGAATGGCCCTACAGCCGGGGTGCAATGGGTTAATGCCGTTGAAAAAGCATGCAAAAATAACCGGTTGACCAAACTTACCAGCAAGATTGAACCCATAAACATATACCAATCCAGGGAAGACAATGTTTATATTGTTGTACCCGTAAGCTACACGGGGAATTTACCGGGCAAGCAGCACTTTGCCGTAAGAGGCGCTTTTACGTTTGTATTGAGGGACATTAACGGTAAATGGTTAGTGAAGAGCCAGACCTGGATGCAGGAAAAAGGCATCATTGCCAGTAACTAAACATTTCCCTTCATCAATAATTAAATCCGCTTGTCCAACGTTCTGTTCATTTGCAGTAAAAACCAATGGCGCAGTCCAACTGCCGAAATGTTGTTTAAAAATCATCCGGACCACCAGGCACGTTCTGCAGGAACAAGTGATAAAGCGAGAATAAAAGTAAACGAGAAGCTTTTAGCATGGGCTGATGTCATCTTTGTGATGGAGCGCAGGCATAAACAACGCCTCAATCAACGTTTCCCTTTGATATTAATGGAAAAGACATTGATCGTGCTGGATATTGAGGATGATTATCGCTTTGGCGATGAGGAATTGATTGGTATCCTCAAAGAAAAACTTAACAACTATTTATAAGCCCAACATAAAAAATCCCGGCAGCTCTTAAAACTGCCGGGATCTGCATTAATATCGTGAATGGCTATAAAATCAGGTTTGATCGATTTTATCAGCCTCTTTCTTTTCAGTCGGTTGAAGTTAACAGGCCTTGTGAAGGAGAATGATTTTCTTTGCTGGTAAAAGGTGATCTTTTAGTGAAAACACCTAAAAATATTAAAAGTGCGCCAAAAAATATTTCCGGCAAAAAAGCTTTTGCTTTAAAGTTATACAGCCATGGTGAAACAAATAAAATGAAACCCATTACCGTATCCAGTACCATGTTCATTTTGATAGGGAATTGCCTGATCGGGCTTGCTTCCGTATCTCTAAATATATTCATGATTAATTGCAACCAGCCATTAAAAATCGGGATCAGTAAAGCTGCGCTTGAGATATCAGCCAGCTTTGTTCCATCAAAACCTTTAAATATCCATGGGGTTGCAATTAAAGTAAGCGCCAGGATGTACTTGAAAAAGCCGTAAAATGCGGTGGAAATAAACGGTTTCATATTTTAATCTTTATTGTAGTAGTGTTTTTAAAATTAAAAATTGCTTTGAGCAACTATTTGTGTCAAAGGTATAAATTTCCTTTTATCTGTAAATGCTTTCCGCACAATTCTTAAAGTATTTTGTATAAATATTTTAAAAAAAGCCCCAATTACT
>NZ_CAIWNH010000361.1 GCF_903913935.1 uncultured Mucilaginibacter sp. | reverse complement strand
TATTCATATACCCATACTGCTGGCATCACCATGGAAGAATACAGTTTTCTTCACCATGCATCAGCAGGGCTTTCGCAAAATCAAATGCAAACCTTTTTGCTGGTTTACAACAGCCGCAGAAAAAATCCAAATGATATTTTGCTGGCTACCTTGTTAGGCTTTTTAGGACTGGCAGGTATGCAAAGATTTATGACCAGGAACTATATGTTAGGTGGCCTTTACCTGCTTACTTTCGGTTTTTTCGGGATCGGCACCCTTATTGATCTGATCACCTATAAAAGCATCGCTAATGATTACAACAGGCATTTAGCGTATGAATGTTATCAGATCGCGAAAATGAACAACTAAATTAATAATAAGGGAGCGCAATAGATAAAAACTGAAAAACTCCCCGAATCTATCATATACTGATCAATGAGGTGAAAGGTAAAAGGCGAAAGGTAAACGTTACCAACGCTTCAAACCTTTCACCTTTTACTTTTTAGCTTTTACCTTACTTCCCCGTTGACTTTTCCCTTATGGCTTTAAACTCCGAGCCATTTTTCCAACCGGGCCAAGTACTTTCATTTGCCAGTTTATCACCCACTTTAAACAGCATGTTGGCTACCTCGGCCATTCCGTCAGCATCCATACCCGGCGAATAATTGTCTGATGGCTGGTGGTAATGCATATCGCCATATTCTTTTTGTTTTGCTTTGCCCCAGGCTTCGCCATGTGTGGTACTTTCAGCTCCATTGTTTATATCCAAGGCCGGTACACCCACCTTTGCAAAATTAAAATGATCGGACCGGTAGTAGCCCCCGGCTCCTGGGTTTTTATCCGCGGTAACCTTTTTGCCTTCCTGATTTGCAAAATCTGCTACATAGTCTTCCAGGTCGTTCTGCCCCTTACCCGTAATGGAAAAATCATTGGTTTCGCCATAGGCCCCTAGCGCGTCCATGTTGAGGTCAGCAACGGTTTTACTTAATGGATAAATGGGATGCGTCGCATAATATTCCGACCCCAGCAGGCCCTGTTCTTCTCCTGTTACTGCTAAAAACACTATAGATCTTTGGGGTTTCTCCTTTAATTGCATAAACCGCCTGGCTTCGCTTAATACCGCAGCTACGCCGCTGGCATTATCTACTGCCCCATTATAAATGCTATCACCTTTTGCATCAGGTTTCCCTACACCCAGGTGATCCCAATGTGCCGTATAAAGGATGCACTCGCCCGGACGGGCGCTTCCCTTTAGTACAGCGATCACGTTGTGTGAGGTTGAGTATTTTAGTTTATTTTGAACGATTAGACTAACAGCCAGGTTTAATGGAATGGCTTTAAAATCCCTTTTACGCGCGATAGCCCTGAAATCGCCCGTAATACCAGCGGCTGCAAATAGCTTTTTGGCGGCTTCTTCGGTTATCCAGCCTTCAACTTTGCATCTTGAAAGATGTTTATCTGATTGTTGTAAGTAAAGCTTTGCTCCTGTAAAACTATTGGCCACAACGCTCCAGCCATAACTTGCCGGCTCAGTTTGATGCACTATGATGATTCCAGCCGCGCCCTGCCGCGCTGCTTCTTCGTATTTATAGGTCCAGCGTCCATAATAGGTCATGGTATCGCCTTTAAATAAGGTCCGGTCACCTGACTTAAAGCCCGGGTCATTCACCAGCACCACAACCGTTTTACCTTTAACGTCAAGCCCCGCGTAATCATTCCATTTATATTCGGGGGCAACAATGCCATATCCCGCAAATACCAGCGGGGAGTTTTTTAACTGCACCGTATCCAGTTCGCGCCGTGTTGAAGCCACAAAATCAGTCAGGTAATTGAGGCTGATAGGTTGTTTTCCTCCCGATATTTCCATAGCGCCCACAGGCTTGCTGGTCACTTCAACCATAGGCACTTCCTGGAAATAGCTGCCATTATTCCCCGGCTCAAGGCCCAGCTTTTTAAACTCCGATGAAATGTAGGCGATGGCTTTAGTTTCACCCACAGTAAATGGCTTCCGGCCAAGTAATGAATCATCTGCCAATACTGCTATATGGCTTTTTATTTCGTCGCCCGTTACGGGATTGCCCTTGTCATGGCTTTTGCAACCTGACAGCAATGTGGCGACGGAAAAAGTTAAAAGGAAAGAATATTTTATTTTCATGTCGATCAGTTTAGCCAAATGTAACAAAAATGCCCTTTTGTTTAACACCGCATCCTTTCGTCCGTTTACGAACACACAGTTGTATCAAAATGATACGCGCCTGCCTGATATTCACTATAAACAACTGAAAAACAATTACATAAAACATCGGCACAGCATTTGAGCAATAATTGCAAGTTAACACAAAATCAAAATGAGCAGTAAGAAACAACCTGAACGCCGTACATTTTTACAGGATCGTTTCGATATCCTGATCAAAAGGCAAAAATCGGGAAAAGCAACCTTCAGCGAGTTAACTGAACTGGATGAAATTGTAAACGGCGACCCGGAGCTAAGAGAAAAAATTATTCGTGAAGATATACTGATGGAAAGATTTGATGACCTTGAAGAGCCAAAGAACCAACCTGAAAACAATGAACATATATTGCAGCAGGTAACCAGGCGGAGTTTTTTGGACCGGGTGAAATCGCTGGTATCACGCATTTATAATACGGAAATTATTACGGTAAAAACAGGTAATCCTATTGCGCAGTCGGCGCTTTTGTCATTCTGAAAAAATCACCCGCCAATATCTTTAGTTTACGTTGCATACAAATAGATTTATTTTCGGTAGTTTGGCAGAAACCTTAAAACTATAAATCATGAAAAAAATCATTTTACTGGCAGCCCTGATTGCATTTGTTTTTTCAGCCTTTTCGCAAACAGTTGACCTGCGCCGAAAAATTGAAGTTAGCGGATCCGCTGAGCAGGAAGTTACGCCTGATATTATAAACGTTACTGTATCCATGCAGGAGTACATGAGTGGTAAAACCAAAATCACTATTGATGAACTGGAGAATCAGCTTGAAAGCGCTGTTAAGGATGCCGGCATTCCCAAAGAAGACTTCACTGTAAACAACTTGTTCTCTTACAATAATTATTATCAAAAGAAAAAGACGCCAGATTTTTTAGCGGCAAAACAATACAGGATCCGCTTTCATGATCTGAACAAATATAACCAGATAATAGCGGCCGTTGACGCTAAAGGCATATCCTCAACAAATATTGATAGTTACGATTATTCGAAAATGCCGGAAGTAAAACGCCAGGTAAAAATACAAGCTTTGTTGGCCGCTAAAGAAAAAGCGACTTACCTTTTAAACAGCCTGGGCGAAAAACTGGGCCCAGTGATCAGCATCAATGAAACCGAAACCTCAATCCAGAATTACTATAGTCCTAATATGTACTCAAACACAGTGATGGCCTACAATAAGAGCGAGTCGACCTCTGATATTGATTTTAAGAAAATTAAATTAAGCTATCAGATAAACGCTGTTTTTGAAATTTCAAACTAGGGTGTGGAAAACTCGGGGCGGTTTTTATGATTGTTTTTAAGGACAGCTAAATAACAATTATAAATTCCTTAAAAAACACTTCATTTCACGAAGAATTTTTAATTATCTCATGCATTTTTTTTGCTACACGGATGTTAATAACTTCCGAGCTTAAACATTGGCCTTTATTGATAATTAATTTTAAATAACAAATATATCACAAAAGTTAATTAATCGTCAAAAAAGTCATATTTCCGTAGAATTTTGTGCCCAATATTAAGAAATTATTAAGTTTATATTTTCTTTCCCATTGATTAATAAGCACTTGACAATTTGAAAATTACCATTTATCTTTATTGACCCTAATTTGTTTGAGCATGATCCGTACACGCTTCAGGAAAGTAACTTTGGTTGCCCCTGAAATCTTCGATGAACATTTAATTGATGGTTATACCAACGTTAAACACGTATCTGTTGCAAACAATTTATTTCCTTCAATTTTCGAATCCTACCCCGAGCTGATCATATTTGATTATGATTTTTTAGGAAAGGAACTCGAAAAAATTCTGCGCCGCATCCAAACAAATAAGTTCTACAATAAAATCAAACTTTGCTGTTACAAAAACGATCCCAACGAAAAAACGGATAGCTTTCTGAAAGTTCTTGGTGTTGATCAGTTTATATACAAGGCCGACCTGGCCAAAGTCCAAAAACAAAAAACGGTGCTAAACACCGTCAATGACATGATCGATACCTCGATCATTAAACTTGTTGCCAGCGTGAGCAACTAAACGCTTAGTCTATCCATTCAAACTTTGTGTACGGAACCAGTACCTCGGGTACTTTAATACCATTTTCCGTTTGGTAGTTTTCCAAAATCGTTGCTACAATACGTGGCAAGGCCAATGCACTGCCATTAAGCGTGTGGGCCAACTGGGTTTTTCCTTCAGCATTGCGGAAACGCAGCTTTAAACGGTTGCTCTGGAAAGTTTCGAAATTTGAGACTGATGATACCTCAAGCCAGCGCTGCTGTGCCGCGCTCCAGGTTTCCAGGTCGTAGGTAAGTGCGGAACCAAACCCCATGTCGCCGCCGCAAAGGCGCAATACGCGGTATGGTAGTCCTAATTTTTGCAATAAGCCCTGCACATGGCTCACCATCTCTTCCAATAACGCGTATGAATTATCCGGGTGTGCGATCTGTACGATCTCTACCTTATCAAACTGGTGCAGGCGGTTAAGTCCCCGTACATGCGCGCCATAAGAACCTGCTTCCCTGCGGAAACAAGGGGTATGACCGCAGTTTTTTACAGGCAATTCATCAGCCTTTAAAATTACATCGCGGTAAAGGTTGGTGATTGGCACTTCTGCGGTTGGGATCAGGTACAGGTTATCCAGGCCGACATAGTACATCTGACCTTCCTTATCGGGCAACTGGCTGGTGCCAAAACCTGAGGCCTCATTTACCATCAAAGGCACACTTACTTCACTAAAACCGGCCTTTTCGGCCTCATCGATAAAATAATTGATGAGCGCGCGCTGCAATTTGGCGCCTTTGTTTTTATAAACCGGGAAACCGGCGCCGGTTATTTTAACGCCGAGTTCAAAATCAATCAGGTTATATTTGGCGGCAAGCTCCCAATGGGGCAGCGCGTTTGCCGGTAGGTGCGGCATAGCACCGCTTTCAAGCACCACCTCATTCTCTTCAGGTGTAAGGCCTTTCGGCACCGAACTATGTGGCAAATTGGGCAGCAATACCTGTTTCTGGTATAACTCTTCCTCTATCGTTGAAAGCTGCTCACCTAAAGCTTTGATATCTTCTTTCCAGGTACCGGTTTTTGATTTAAGTACTTCGGCTTCATCTTTTTTCCCGGCTCTCATCAGCTCGCCGATCTGTTTTGCCGCGACATTTGCTTCCGCCGAAACATTATCCAAACTGGTTTGTGTTTGACGGCGTTTATCATCCAATTGAATAATTTCATCAACCAAAGCCGGCTGTTTGAAATTTTTTACAGCCAAACGTTCCAAAACCTGTTCCCTGTTATCGCGGATATAATTAACTTGCAGCATTATTTTTAATTTTAGGCAAAGATATAATTAGTTCATGGTTCATAGTTCATGGTTCATAG
>NZ_CAIWNH010000360.1 GCF_903913935.1 uncultured Mucilaginibacter sp. | reverse complement strand
TTTTTGCTGAAACCGGAAAGCCTTTATTTTCATCGCATATGCTCGACCTTTCAGAAGAGTCTTTACACGAAAATATCGAAATCTCTGGCAAATACCTTGCCCGCATGGCTAAAATGGGAATGACACTGGAGATTGAATTAGGTGTAACCGGCGGCGAAGAAGACGGCGTTGATAATTCAGATGTTGACAGCTCCCGTTTATATACCCAACCTGAAGATGTAGCTTATTCCTACGAAGAGCTTTCAAAAATAAGCCATCGTTTTACAGTTGCAGCTGCATTTGGTAATGTACATGGTGTTTACAAACCGGGCAACGTTAAGCTTCAGCCGGTAATCTTGCATAATTCACAGGAATATGTAAAGAAAAAATTCAACCTTGCTGCTGAAAAGCCGATCAATTTTGTATTCCACGGTGGTTCGGGCTCAAGCCAGGAAGAGATCAGGGAAGCAATTTCTTACGGTGCCATCAAAATGAATATCGATACCGATATGCAATGGGCATACTGGGAAGGCATTAAAGATTATTATAAATCAAAAGAAGCTTACCTGCAAAGCCAGATCGGTAACCCTGAGGGCGAAGATTCACCGAATAAGAAATATTACGACCCCCGCGTTTGGTTACGCAAAGGAGAAGAAACGTTTGTTAAGCGATTAACAGTTGCCTTCGGCGATTTGAATTGCATTAACGTGAACGATAAGTTATAATAATTAGGTTAAAGGTAAAAGGCGAAAGGTAAAGGTGGGGAAACATACTCCTTATTTTTAACCTTTCGCCTTTCGCCTTTTGCCCTTTACCTTAAAAGTATGTCTTCAAAAGTACAAGTAAGCAGAGTAACTGCCCCGGCCGACCTGGAAAAGGTTTTTGCTATCCGCAGGGAAGTATTTGTTGTTGAGCAAAACTGCCCACCCGAACTGGAATGGGAGTTTGAAGATGAATCCACCCATTTCCTCGCGACTGTTGACGGCGAATCAGCCGGGGCCTGCCGCTGGCGTAAAACCGAAAAAGGCTATAAGCTGGAACGTTTTGCCGTATTGGCGAAGTTCCGCGGAAAAGGCGTAGGGCAGGAGCTGGTAAAAACTATATTAGCTGATCTTCCACCTGATGCGAGCTACATTTATATGCACGCCCAGATACAGGCTATTCCACTTTACGAAAAATTCAACTTTGTAAAAATTGGAGAAGAATTTGAAGAAGCGGGAATAAGGCATTATAAAATGGTTAGAGGTTGATTAAGTTGAATAGGTTGATTGGGTTAGAAGAGAAAACAAAACTTAATTAACTATTCACTCAATCAACTTAATCAATCAATTTCAACCAAACACCTGCCCCGAATACGCCATCGCTTCCTCCAGTTTATCCAAATTAAGCTCCAGGTGCTCATTTTGAGATTTAAGGTACCCGATTAAGATTTCCGTTGCAATATTGCCTGTAAGCTCGTCTTTGGCCATCGGGCAGCCGCCATAGCCTTTAAGCGCTGTGTCAAATAGCCGGCAACCGTTGTCATAAGCGGCTTCAATCTTTTCTTTCCAGGAATCAGGTGTGGAATGCAGGTGCATCCCGAACTGTATATTGGCAAATCCATTCAAGTGTTTCATTATATCGGCTATTTGCTGTGGCGTGGCGATTCCGATCGTGTCAGCAGCATAAATATGCTCGATTCCTGATGCAACCATCTTTTCTGACCAGTTTAACAGGATGTCTATACTCCATTCGTCTCCATAAGGGTTTCCAAAACCCATCGATAAATAGATGCGTAATTTTTTATTCGTTTTACTGCATAGTTCTTGTATGTTTTGCACAGTTTGAAAAGCATTGTCAATACCCGAATTGGTATTACGCTGCTGAAATGTTTCTGATATGGAAAAGGGGAATCCCAGGTAGCTTATTTCGGGATGCTTTGCGGCTTCTTCGGCACCGCGGTAGTTGGCAACTATTGCCAGTAATTTTGATTTTGTGCCGGTCAAATCAAGCTTTCGCAGCAGCCCGGTGGTGTCCTGCATCTGAGGTATAGCCTTTGCCGATACAAAACTTCCGAAATCAATGGTATCAAAGCCCACTTGGAGCAGTAAGTTAATATAAGCCGCCTTTATTTCGGTAGGAATGAGCTGGTGAATGCCCTGCATAGCATCACGCGGGCATTCAGTGATCTGTATTTTCGGCAGCATTTAATTTATTTCAATTTAGAATTTTAAATATATCGAGGGCTTTTGTTCAATCCCATCATATAATTCGCCGGTAAGCGCATTTAAATATTTTTCGAAAGAATCGAGCAGTTTGCGGGCATCCTTTGCTATGCGACGTGAATTGGTATTGGTAGCTTTCAGGTACATATCAAACAGCGTTTCTCTTTTATTGCCATTACCCTCCGGGCGAAAAAATACAACATTATTAATGGTATAGCGGTAGCTGCCATTTTTCAGGTCTAGGGTAATTGAAAATTGAACGGTGTAGGGATTCAAAGCATCGTCATCATCACCCACATAAACGGCGTTTACATTAAGGTCCTGGGTGGTAAAGTAAATCATTTTCCCTTCTTCCTGGTAGCCATAATTCTGTTGGAAATTCTTTGCCGCCATAAACTGCACCGCCCTGATATACATCAGCCCTTCAGGAAGGCTATCCACTTTTACCTTACCCTGGTAAAAAGCATAGTTGCCCTCAATTGTCAATCTAACGGAATCGGGGCTAATTGATCTATTGGAATTTGTAATATTTTCAGCAAAAACCGATGTTATTGCAAACATCACAAACGCAAAACAAAAGATTAAATTTTTCATGATACGGTAACGATTATTGGTCGAATATAACAGGATTGTGCAGAAACGGCGTTCACGGAATCAAATATCGCTAATAAATGCAAAACGGCGCGGCCTATCCATCAGTTTTTGGCAAGTGGGCTGTTTTTTCCGGCTCGTCCTCCATCACATATGGCCTGATGATAAGCCGGGCACCTCCGTTATAATTAAGATAACTACCCACCCAATTAATAAAAACAACTATCTTATTCCGGAAACCTAAAAGGGAAATCAGGTGTACGAACATCCAGATCATCCAGGCAAAAAATCCCTGGAACTTAAGTTTACCGAGGTCGGCGACCGCTTTGTTCCTGCCGATAGTGGCTAATGATCCCTTATCGAAATATTTGAATGGCACTGTTGGTTCATTATTGATGAGCTGCATAATGGTTTTGGCCGTGTGGTTACCCATTTGTATCGCTACCTGCGCTACACCAGGATGTCCCTTTGGCGTTTGATCGGTGATCATTAGAGCAACGTCGCCAATGGCAAAAATATTTGAAAAGCCGGCAACCCTGCAAACACTGTCCGTCCTGATTCTGTTGCCCTTTTCAATGATATTTTTGTCTATCCCTTCCGGCACAACGCCCATTACTCCTGCAGACCATATAACGTTTTTGGTCCGGATACTTCTGCCACCTTCAAATTTTATCACAGAGCCGTCATAACTCTCCACTTTCACCGCTGTGAGTACTTCAACGCCCATTTTGGTTAAAAAATCCTTTGCGCCTTCTGAGGCTTCTGCAGACATTGCGCCCAGTACCCTCGGTAAAAAATCAACCAGGTAAACGTTCATATGTTCTTTTTCTAACTCTGGGTAATCACAGGTTAGGATGTTATTGCGCAGTTCGGCAAGTGCACCGGCCAGTTCAACGCCCGTTGGGCCGGCGCCCACCAGTACAAAATTAAGATAGGGTTCCCGATCCTCTTTTGTGTTAAGCAAAACCGCTTCCTCAATATTTTGCAGGATCAGCGAACGCAGGTTAAGCGCTTCGGGGATTGATTTCATCGGCATAGCAAAATGCTCGATATCCTTATTGCCGAAAAAATTAGTGGTAGAGCCTGTCGCTATTACCAGGTAATCGTAAGGTAATTCACCGATTGTGGTATCAATAGTATTTTTTTCAGAATTTATCTTAGTCACTTCAGCATTCCTGTACCGGAAGTTTTTTTGATCCGAAAAGTTTTTTCTTAATGAAAACGCTATGGAGTCGGCTTCAAGGCTGCCCGTTGCTACCTGGTAAAGCAGTGGTTGAAAGGTGTGATAATTATGTTTATCAACCATTAAAACTTCCACCGGTTTATCTTTCAGGTTTTTCGCTACCTGTAAGCCTCCAAAGCCGCCGCCTATGATGACTACGCTGGGGAACTTTAATCCATTTTTTAATTTCATTTCTTTTTGATCCGATAGTATAAAAACAAAAAAGGCCCCAAATGTTCTTTGGAGCCTTGATATAAATTTTTGATTTTTTTTCTACCTCAGGTCTTTCTTGCCGAAGTCGATGATAACCGGTGTGGCTACGCAGATGGAAGAGTAGGTACCAAAACATACGCCTATCAATAAAGCGAAAGAGAAGCCGCGGATAACATCACCACCAAAGATAAATAATACCAGCAATATCATCAGCACGGTAAGCGCAGTGATAATAGTACGGCTTAAGGTATTATTGATAGCGTCGTTGATAACCGCTTTTGGATCATCAGTTTTGGCATGGTGCAGGTTAAGGAATTCGCGGATACGGTCAAATACAACCACCGTATCGTTGATAGAATAACCTATTACCGTTAATATTGCCGCTATAAAGGATTGGTCTATATCCAGCGAAAATGGCAGCACGTCTTTAAATATCGAGAAGAACGATAATACCATCAACGCATCATGCGCGGTTGCGATCATGGCACCCAAACTGAACTGCCACTTACGGAAACGGATAAATATATAACCCGAAATAATGATGATGGCGAACAGCACCGTTAACGCTGCAGATTTCTTTAGTCCGTTGGCTATAGTCGGCGCAACCTTTTGCTGGCTCCTGATATTTGCCGTGGTAATATGCGTTTGCGGGGTTGAATCAAGTGCTTTGATCACCGCTGTCTCAACTTTAGTATCCGCGTCAGCCGCATTATCATTGATGTCGTATTTGGTGGTAACGCTTATATCGTTGCCGAAGGTTTTAACCTCGTTACCGGAGCCAAAGGTTTTATTAATGATGGTACGAACTTGCTCAACGCCCACATTTTTGTCATCAAACCTGATCACGTAAGTACGGCCACCCACAAAGTCAACGCCATAGTTGAAGCCCCTGGTTACCATTGATCCGATACCAAGTAAAATAAAAGAACCAGAGAAGATATAATATTTAAAACGGTTTTTTACGAAAGCGTAATTTGCGTTTTTAAAGGTATGTGAACTCCATGGATTTGAAAATTTAACATCCCAGCCTTTTTCGATCATAAACTCAAGAATAATCCTTGAGATCAGTAATGAACAGAATAGAGAAGTGATAATGCCGATCATCAAGGTAATTGCAAAACCCTGGATAGTTCCGGTACCGAAAACATAAAGGATCAAACCGGTAAGGAAGGTACTGATGTTTGAATCGAGAATGGATGATAGGGCGTGTTTAAAACCATCAGAAATAGCTATTTTGAGCGATTTACCCAGCGCCAGTTCTTCACGAACACGTTCATAGATCAGTACGTTGGCATCCACAGATAAACCAAAGGTTAGTACGATACCTGCTACGCCAGGCATGGTTAACACTGCGCCAAGGCTGGTTAAAACACCCATCAGGAAGAAGATGTTGATCAATACCGCAACAACAGCGACGGTACCTGCACGGTTGTAGTAGGCGATCATAAACACCATTACTACCAGTAAACCTACAATGTTTGATAATAAACCTGCGTTTACAGCTTCTTTACCTAATGACGGGCCTACAACTGCTTCGGCAACAATATGCGCCGGCGCAGGTAAGCGGCCTGCTTTTAATACGTTGGCCAAATCGCCTGCTTCTTCGGATGTAAAATTACCTGAGATGGAGGAAACGCCGCCGGGGATAGGATTGTCTACACGCGGTGCAGAATATACGTTATCATCCAATACTATCGCAATAGATTGGTGATTGTTAGGGTCTTTACAAGCTTCGGTAGTAATCGCACTCCATTTTTCGGCACCGTCAGAGTTCATGATCATACGTACTTCCGGGTTGCCTTTCTGGTCAACGTCCTTAAACGCGTCCGTAATTACTTCACCTGTTAGGGAAGCGCCATTGTTGGCGCCAACCAATCTTACAGCATAAAGCTCAAATGTTTTGGTTTTGGCCATTGGCTTTACCCCCCAAAGAAATTTCATGCTTTGCGGAATAGCCGACTTTACAGCAGCGCTGCGCAGGTATCTGTTAACTTTAACCGTATCTTTCACATCGGCATGACCAACAACTGGGCCTGGTGCAATTTCAGTCTGCCCGTTTTGCCCCTGGTACATCATCGGTTTCAAAACATCGAACAATGGGTATTGGTCGCTGCCTTTAGCTTTGCTGCTTAATGATGATGTATCCTTTCCGCTCTTTTGAACTTTATTCAACAAAGCCAAAGCGCCTTTTTCTTTAGTAGTGTCAGTTTTGGCGTTGGCTAACTTTTTAGTGGTATCCGTTTTACCAGCAGCTACAGTTTTTGCGGTGTCTTTTTTGCTTGCTTTATTTTCTGCAGCGATGATGCCGTTTAAATTTGAAAGCAACGGTGTAACCTGGCTGTTGTCATAAGTTTGGTAGAACTCCATTTTTGCAGTTCCTGACAAAAGCTTGCGAACACGTTCGGGCTCTTTAACGCCCGGCAGTTCAATCAGGATACGATCCGCACTGGTTTGCTGAATGTTGGCATTAGCAACACCAAACTGGTCGATACGGGTATTCAGAATAGTGAAGGACTGGGTAACGGCAGATTTTGCATTGTCTTTCAGATACGTTTCTACTTCGCTGTTGGTCGCATTAAATTTAATGCGGTCCTGGTTATCTTTTGTTGAAAAGATAGTAGCCAGTTTGCCCTGGGGGTTTATCTTTTCGTAATCACTCACAAAAAGTGTGATGTAATCCGTCTGGCTGGTGATGATATCCTTATTAGCCTGCGCTATCGCCTGGTTAAAATAAACATCGGTATTATCGTTCGATAGCTTTTTAACCAACTCATCCAGGGAGATCTGCATGGTAACACTCATACCACCCTCAAGGTCCAACCCTAAGGCAAGTGCCCGTTGGCTGACGTATTGATAATCGTGTTTTAGTATGGGATATACCGGTTGCGTTGCGATAGAATCCAGGTAAGCCTTCTCTTTTGTAGTATCACCCTTGGCATACACCTTTGCGTCATCCTTAACTTTATGGGCTACCCAAGTAAATGAAAGCTGGTATAAGCATACGATTGCCAGTAATATGGCGAAAAATTTAACAACCCCTTTACCTTGCATTTTGAATCAAAATATGTAATTAATTAGTTTATAAGCCTTTTAAATAAGACGGCAAATCTAATAAAAATATGTAAGCATGAAATTTTTAATTGAAATAAGTGGGGAGGCTAAAGGTGAAAGGCGAAAGGCGAAAGTTTCTTTTCATAAGTTATTGATTTTCAGTAGTGACGTTGGTGGCTTTTAGGCCTGTCATCTTTTTTGGATGTGAAATCAAAGATTAGCCAGTGCATGGTTTAACCGTTTACCTTTTGCCTTTAACCTTTTACCTCATCGTTCGAGTGTGATAAAAGAGTATGGTATCGCATTTTTTTCATCGGGCTGATGATCTTCGCGGGAAACTTCCCGCCATTCGCTTTTATTTATCTCCGGGAAAAAGCTGTCGCCGTCGTATACCTTGTGAACGATGGTGAGGTAGATCCGGTCGGTTAGATGCATCGACTGTTTATAGATCTCGGCACCTCCTACAATAAATACTTCTTCTTCATCCGCGCACAACGCCAGGGCGGCTTCAATGGAGTTGACTACCTCGCAACCTTCAATCGAAATAGCCTGCCTGGTAATGATAATGTTCCGGCGCCTGGGCAGCGGCTTTCCAACCGACTCGTAGGTTTTCCGCCCCATGATCACGGTATGCCCACTGGTGATCTCCTTAAAGTGCTTTAAATCATTCGGCAGGTACCAAAGCAATTTATTGTCTTTACCGATAACATGGTTTTCTGAAATAGCGACGACGATAGAAATGTTCATTAGTTCATTGGATCATTAGTTCATTGGTAATAGTGCTATACCTTTGAACAGAATTTTATTAATTTAAATTCAATTTCAGTTTGTTAAATCCACTTCATAGTTCAAAGATCACAATTCATCTAATGAACCATTGAACTAATGAACTAATGAACCAATCAAACCGCAACCGCAGCCTTAATATGCGGCCATGGATCATAATTTTCCAAAGTGAAATCCTCAAACTTAAAGGCAAAAATATCTTTCACGTCGGGGTTAATTTTCATGGTGGGCAATGGCCTTGGTTCGCGGCTTAGTTGAAGCGTTGCCTGCTCCAGGTGATTATTGTAAATATGGGCATCGCCAAACGTGTGTACAAAGTCGCCGTAATCCAGGTCGCATACCTGTGCCATCATCATGGTAAGGAGCGCATATGAGGCAATATTGAATGGTACCCCCAAAAATATATCTGCACTTCTTTGATACAACTGGCAGGATAGTTTTCCACGTTTCTCGCTCTTTGCAGGATTAGCCGGCTCCACGTAAAACTGGAACAAGCTATGGCATGGGGGCAAAGCCATCTGGTTAACATCCGCTACATTCCATGCTGATACCATCATCCTGCGCGAATCCGGGTTTGTTTTTATCTGGTTTACCACCTGGGTGATCTGGTCGATGTGTCCGCCGTCAGGTTTTGGCCACGAGCGCCACTGGTACCCGTAAACAGGGCCCAGGTTGCCGTCCGCATCTGCCCACTCATCCCAGATGCGAACACCGTTATCTTTTAAATATTTGATATTGGTATCCCCGCTTAAAAACCAGATCAATTCATGAATAATGGATTTTAGGTGCAGTTTTTTGGTGGTCACCATCGGGAAGCCTTCCTGCAGGTTAAAGCGCATCTGGTAGCCAAAAACACTTAAGGTGCCGGTGCCGGTACGGTCGTGTTTCTGCGCGCCGTTCTGCATCACATGGCTCATCAGATCGAGGTATTGTCTCATTGGTTGATTAATTGAGTCATTAGGTCATTGAGTCATCAAGTCATTTTTGGTAGGTTGTTTAAATTACAACGCTTCCAATCTTTACAACATTTTCAACCTAAAAATAAATACAAATAAAAATAAACTAATGCTGGTATCCTACCGATGTGCAAAAATAGAAGACTTGTTAATCGTTTTAAACGTGACAGGTCTTTGAGCGACCTGCAACGTAGGGGTAACCCTTGTGGTTACCCCATCTTTTGGTTACCCGATAAATAGTCTGATATAACCTTTAAGGGCGACCACAAGGGATCGCCCCTACGGAAATTAATAAATAGGTTGCTACCTTTGCAACACATGATATCATTTCCCAACGCAAAAATTAATATCGGTCTTAATGTTATTGAACGCCGTCCGGATGGTTACCACAACCTGGAAACCATTTTCTATCCCATCAAAATAAATGATGCGCTGGAGATTATTAAAGCTGACAAATTAAGCTTTGAGTCATCCGGACTGGAAATACCCGGCAGGGTAGAGGATAACCTTTGTATAAAGGGCTATCATTTGCTAAAAAAACATTTCGACCTGCCGCCTGTGAAAATTCACCTGCACAAACATATCCCCATTGGTGCAGGGCTTGGTGGCGGCTCTGCCGATGCCGCGTTTTTCATCAGGCTGCTTAACGATTACTTTAGCCTGGGTTTAAATGATGACCGGATGATAGGCTACTCCCGCCAGCTTGGCGCTGACTGTGCCTTCTTCATCAAAAATAAACCTGTATTCGCTTTTGATAAGGGCGATGAATTTGAACCCATCAAACTTGATCTCTCCGCTTACAAAATTGTGCTGGTGATGCCGCCGGTTCATGTGTCGACAGGAGAGGCTTACGGAGGCGTAAAACCTGCGCCCGTAAAAACATCTTTGATGGAACTAATCCAGCTTCCGGTAACAGAATGGAAGCAGCATATCAAAAACGATTTTGAAATCTCAGTTTTTAAAAACCACCCGATGATTAGAGGGGTGAAGGCTGCCCTGTACGAAGCCGGCGCCATTTACGCCAGCATGAGTGGCAGCGGGGCTTCTGTCTTCGGGATATTTAGCGAAACACCGGATTTGAAAATTTCGGATTTCGGATGTTCGATTTTTCGCAATTGTTAATTTTTTAGCGGTGCTCAAGAGGGCTTCGCCGTTTCGGATTTGTTTTTTTTGTAAGAATTTCGAATTTGCGATTTTTGATTTGGTTTACTAATCCCGCATTTGGCATTGCGAATTCCGCAATAAAATAATTCCGAAATCGAACATCTGAAATCAAACCCCTGCATCCTCGCAAACTCCGCGTCCTACACCTTCTACCCAATCTGTTTCGCCCCAGCCTTTGGCTACAGCACTCAATAAGCGGTTGTGTACGGTGTTCACTACAGGCATGGGGGTTTCCGTTTGCTGCGATAATTTAAATGCCAGGCGTGCGTCCTTAAGCCCTAATTTCGACTTGAAGCCGACCGGCTCATACTGTTTGTTAGCAATGAGCCTTCCGTAGTTTTGAAAGATGGGAGCATTGAACAAAGTCGACCCAAAAAACTCTGCCACCTTTAACCGGTCTACGCCGCTTTTCTCTGCCAGCGTATATGCCTCTGCCATCATTTCCATTGATGCCATGATCATGAAATTGCCCGCAATCTTTACAACGTTTGCGGCTGCCCCGTCGCCAAAATCAACAATGCCCTGGCCAAGGTTTTCCAGCACCGGTTTCGCCAGGTCTTTTGCGTACTGGTCACCAGAAACACAGACCCACAATTTCTTTGCTGCCGCTGCCTCTGGTCTGCCGAATACCGGGGCTGCCAGGTAGGTGCTCCCGGCTGCTTTGTGAGCATCTGAAAGTAGCTGCGCCGTGTCCGGCGAGATGGTGCTCATCGAGATGTGCAGTGCGCCTTTAGGTAATTTTTTTAGGATACCATTTTCACCCAGAACTGTCTCTTTTAATACCTCGTCGTCTGACAACATCGTAATCACTATTAAGGCGCCATCGGCAGCAGCGGCAGAGGAGTTGCATTTGGTAATTGCCCCTTCGCCCAACTCATCAATTTTTGATAAAGTGCGGTTGTAAACCTGCAAATGATAACCTGCATCCAGCAGGTTTTTAGCCATTGGGGTACCCATATGCCCCAGGCCTATAAATCCAATTTTTGTATCCATTCGTGTTAGTTGATGTATTCCCTGTCTTCCTTACTTAGTGTACCGGGTTCGTCATCGTCAGGATCGCGGCTGCCTATGGTGTCACCCAGGCGGATCACCCTTTTGGGGCGCCCAACAAGCCATCCCAAAATAAACGCTACCACCGCCACAAGCAGCATTACACTGAGCTTTGAAACGTGGATTTTGAAAAATAAAATCTTGAACCAAACCTCGTCCGTATTTTGCATTATCACTATGGTAAGCAAAACGGCGATCAGGATAATAACGATTGTTTTAATGCGCATGGTATTTCGTTTTTACATTTAGTACAATATCCGTTTTTTATCCCACGAATAAAAATGCATTTACAGCGCCGTCTTTTTTAATTTGAAAATTGACCCGGATCGGGTAGCTGTCCGGCGTGGATGGATCTGGCACGATAGGCTGCAACAATAAAAGCACCGTACACTTTTCAGGATGATTGGCAACCGCTCCCTGGTTGATTTTTGAATTTATGTTGTATCACCTCCACTCCAGGCTGGGGTTTAATTTTTATTCAATTATTTTATGGGGCAGGAGTGGGGAAGACGGGAAGACTGATTGCCGTTATTGCCGCGTTCAGGAAGCTTGTTTTTTTCGTCAAAAAAGTATTTTGTATACGATCCCCGTAAAATTTTTAATTTCTGTTTTTTTCGTAATAAGGCATATCAATACACTTTGTCGGTCAGTTTTGCGAAAATTGCCATCTGTAAATTAATACTTCACATAATTAAATTTATATAGTTGATAAATAGTAATTTAACAGCTATAAAAACGTTAAATATTCAAATTTGCCAAAAAAATTAGTATTTTATAATTCAGAAAATTTTGTATTATTAAATTATTACTTTCTATAAAGATTTTAAACATTTGATTTATAAGTATTTGATTAATTTATTTAATCACATATAAATGTTCAAAATAGTAAAATTTGCCATGTTTTTTTATCAAAAAATCCCATAATTAGTATT
>NZ_CAIWNH010000359.1 GCF_903913935.1 uncultured Mucilaginibacter sp. | reverse complement strand
CGAATGGGTGACCTCCTCAAATAAATCGCCAATCCTTAAACTCCCGAAAAAATATCCCGTTAGGGCAATGCTAGTAAGTTAATGAATCATACTTTTTTTGATTGCGCCGTTAGGTGCAAAATATTGGTAGAAAAATAGATAATAAACCAAAAGCGTGCCATCGGTACGCAACAATTGAAGCGGCATTAGCGCTAATGCATCGTGTGTAAATTCCGTACCGGATAATCTGGCTGATTTTTTTCTAACAATATTAGCTCCCTTAATATAATAGCATATCCCGTTAGGGATAACCCATTTGTAGAAAAAACAAGAAAGAGTTTATTGCCTCGTAGAGGCTACCCTTCGCCGTGTTATAATTTCACGATAAGATACGGTAGCAAATGTGAGGATGATTTATTAACAGATTGGACGGTTTTGAATGCATTTTATATATCATAAAGTGTTTAGCGATTTAAAAATAGAGAAAAAGGCGGATTTTAAAGCCGGGCCTGTGCGATTCCCCTCTTGAGAAACCTGCCTGCCGGAAGGCAGGGTCGGGATTGCTGGTGGGATTGGCGCTAACGTTTTAAATTGAGCTATTGCTGTTTCAACCAGGTAACCAGAACGCACTAATTATTAAAAGTTTTGTTATAAACCGGTTTTATGGTTCTTAAATAAAAATAGATCGCTTTCAGGTCGGTTTCACTCATGCCACTGTAGTCATACCATGGCATTGGGCTAGCTTCGTTTTTTGATGATTTATTTTTCAGCCGGGCCGAATCGGTAAACGATTTAAAACGTTCAACAAATGCTTCTCTTGTCCAGGCACCAATTCCAGTTTGCTTTTCGGGCGTAATATTCGCAGAATATATTTTTTTATTACCCATTTGGAATTCGACCCCGCCGGCAAAATTCAATCCTGGAATTATTTTTCCAAACATTTTTCCATTTTCTTTCCGCGAATGGCAAAGATCGCAGTCGGCCATAAGGGTTAAATATTCACCATATTTAGCAGTATCGCTATTATCAGGCAATTTGCCAAAAATGGCTCTCGTGGGCATGGTATGTACAAAAATATTGGTCGGGAAATCGAGTTTTGGTTTTGGATATGGATTGGTTTTTATGGCAGGCAAACTCCGCAAATAGGCTATAATAGCATATAAATCTTCTCTGTCAATTTTTGAAAAATGCGGCCAGGGCATCAGCGGGAATATTGCCGAACCATCCTTTCGCTCACCAGCAGTAATTGCCCTGAAAATTTCTCCGTCCGTCCAGCTTCTTAGTTTATAAGGCGTAATATTAGGTATATAAATATCACCAGGTACACCTTCTGATATATCAATATCGTCGCCTCCGGAACCAAAATGCCCGGGGGGATGTCCCCGATGGGTTTTGACCAGTCGCGCTGCGAATGGCAATCTATACAGAGGCAAACATGGTTGGCCAGGTATTGCCCCCGTGCTATCCGTTGCGGAGTTAAGGCAACGGTGATATTTTCAGGCTTGCCCACATCCGGCAGCGCCAGGGTGACATAGGAAATAACAGTAACGATAGCAAGCACAATAAAGATAACCGCATAAAGCAGCACTTTCTTAATTTTCTTCAT
>NZ_CAIWNH010000358.1 GCF_903913935.1 uncultured Mucilaginibacter sp. | reverse complement strand
TAAACTTCTTGCTATCTTTAATAAATTTAAAATTATCACAGTTTTTTTATCGCCGATGAACCCATTCGCCGAAAGATATAAAACCTTAAGCAACACTGATCTGCTTAAGATTATCGACAATGGTGCCGACTACCAGCCCCTTGCCGTTGAAACGGCTTATACCGAACTTGCAAACAGGAAGCTGGCGCCGGAAGTACTTGAAAACGCAAAAGCCGAAATAAACCTGGAGTTGCAGCAAAAAGTGGTACAAAAAGAAAAGCGGCAGGCCTTTGAAAACAAAGTGAAAGATATAGGGGCGTTGGTGATTGATGCGGTACACCCCATTCAGCAAAGTACGCCGTCAACAAACCGGATCATAAATTTTTTATCGG
Organism: uncultured Mucilaginibacter sp.; assembly: GCF_903913935.1. GTDB lineage: Bacteria > Bacteroidota > Bacteroidia > Sphingobacteriales > Sphingobacteriaceae > Mucilaginibacter. The sequence goes on along the minus strand of NZ_CAIWNH010000358.1, from coordinate 14,004 downwards.
CAGCGCTGGGTATTATGTTTTTGCTGACGCTATTTAAGGAGTTTTCCTTTATCACTTTTATGCTTTTTAGCAAGGAAAGCAGGTGGGATTGGAGTACGCCCCTTGATTTTTTAGAATTAATTATCCTCCCGGTATTTGCCATCTTGTTTTGGCGGCGCAAGAAGTTGGGCTGGGTGCTTTTTTGCATCTGCTGCTGCTATTTGGAAACGACGACGGTATTCTATTTTTTTATGGAGTTGAAAGCGCATATAGCGGAGAGGTATATGGCAATAAACAATCTGTTCCCTCTACCTTCCGCCGCCGCCGCTTTATGGAACATTATTTTCTTTGGAGCATGCCTCTGGTTCATCTGCAAGCGTAGTATAAGGGAAGTTTACCAGGTTAGTGACCAGTCAGCGGTGCTGATTGCAGGTACTACAACCGCTGTTATGGTGGGCATTATCTGGGGTCTTTTAACCGGGCACTAAAAACCGTCACGCAGCGTCTTTATCCTTTTTAAAGATCCTTTTGCCCGAAATAATAGCTACAAACAAAAACCAGCTGCCGCCAAGCCCGCCTACTACAATCCGCCAGATCTCGTTCTTTTCCACTCCCTGCGCTATGGTGTTGAAAGTAACTGCTAAAAATACCAGCGAAATAATAAAGGGGATAAACAGCTTCTTTTTGTTAACCTTTTCCATAAAGCGAATGTACGCTAAAATCCATATCTACAAAACGGTTGAAACAGGACATTTTATGGCGAAAAGTTGCATTTCAGCACTACCAAGCGTGTTTTTATTTTCATAAATCTTTGGGCTTTTTTTAAGAATATTTAATTGTTGCTGCGCGATAAGCAGCGCTTTTTGTTATATTGATAAAAACAATGGAGAATTAAGCACGATATAGATATTCCCTATATCACATCAATTATTGCTATAAAACCGGGCTTCAAAAAGCCGTATATTTGCAATACATCAACACAAAAAATAAAAATATGTTAACTATAGGCCAAAAATTCCCTCAATTTTCAAAAACCGCTGTTGTAAGCATCGAAAAAGGCAAAGAGTTTGAAACCATTACTTCTGATTTCCTGGTGAATGAAGATAATGTTTGGACCGTAATGTTTTGGTGGCCAAAAGATTTTACTTTTGTTTGCCCTACCGAAATTGCTGAATTCAACAAAAACTACGGCGAATTCCGCGACCGTGATACCCGTTTGATCGGCGCTTCAACTGATACTGAATTTGTACACGCTGCCTGGAGAAGAGACCATGCAGACCTGCGCGACCTTAAATTCCCGATGCTGGCTGATACTTCAAAATCATTGGCCGAAGACCTGGGCATTTTGGAGCCTAACGAAAAGATCGCTTACCGTGCTACTTTCATCGTCGATCCAACAGGCATTATCCGTTGGGTAAGTGTAAACGATTTAAGCGTTGGCCGTAACGTAAAAGAAGTTTTGCGCGTACTGGATGGTTTGCAAACCGACGAACTTTGCCCTTGCAACTGGGTTAAAGGCGAAGACACTTTAACTGTTTAAGTAGCTAAATTGATAAGGGGTTATATCTGAGCATGGTTTAAGATAAAACAGGTAGCGTTATCCGGGGTGATAAAAACTCCGCGCCCTCTGCGAATCTCTTGGTGGCCTCTGTGTTAAATATTTACCACAGAGTACGCAGAGGAGGCGCAAAGATCGCAAAGGATAAAATGGTTAAGTTTTATTTTAGATAAGAGGGCTTCTGATATAACCTCTTTTTTATAAGAAAAATTTGATAATGACTGAATCGACAGAACTGATTAACGAAATACTTACAGGCCTGGGCGTTGCAACCACATACCGCAATGCCTCGCTCGAACTGCTTGAAAAAGGTGAGTCCCGCTATTCAAGGGACATGAAGCTGAACCTTATCAGCACCCTTACTTCAGAACACTTAAGTGCTAAAGAATGTGCGCTGCTGGCCCTTTCAACAGCTATCAACAATAACAATACATTATTAATAACCTACTTTACCCGTTACGCCGAAGAGCAGGGCGCTACCCCTGCCGAAACAGGCGAAGCCGCTGGATGCGCTTCGCTACTGGCATCAAACAACGTATTTTACCGTTTTCGCCACTTTACGCAAAAGGAAAAATACACGCAGATCCCGGCGCGGATCCGGATGCAACTAATGATGAAACCCGTAACCGGCAAAGAGTTTTTTGAGCTGATGAGCCTGGCCATATCCGCAGTAAACGGCTGCGAAATGTGTGTAAATGCACACGAGGATTCCCTGATCAAATTAGGCACCACCGAAGAACGAATTTTTGATGCTGTGCGAATTGCATCCCTGGTAACCGCCTCTGGGAAAATACTTTATTAAGCATCTTTATTTAATGCCGGTATGAAATAATTTAGTGCCGGCATTAAATAATCTGCCTAAAATGGCTAAATTGCGCCTTTATCCAGCCAATTTATAACCATGATTAAAAATTTCTCCCTGCTGTGTCTCACAGTGCTGATGTTTTGTGCGGCCTGCAAAAAAAAGGACACCAATACCACTATAACACCTCCGCCCGTTAAGGTAGTACCTAATGATCAGCACATCTCGGTACTTACCCAGCATAACAGCAATTACCGCACAGGATTAAACAGCCAGGAAACAAAACTTACAACCAGTAATGTAAATACCTCCACCTTTGGCCGGTTGTTTTCATTAAATGTTGACGACCAGGTTTATGCCCAACCCTTAATGTATGGCAACTTGACTATTGGAGGCGCCAAACACAACGTGGTGTTTATCGCCACCGTAAATAACAGTGTGTACGCCTATGACGGCGACGGCGGCACTTTGTACTGGCATAAAAACTTTAGCGCATCTGGTATGCGAGCCCCAAAAAACACCGACATGACAGGGGCCTGCGGCGGCCAGTACCAGGATTTTAGCGGCAATATGGGTATAGTAGGTACCCCCGTTATCGATTCGGCCTCACAAACCATGTATTTTGTGGCCAGGAGCACCAACAGTATTACCTTTTTGCAATACCTGCATGCCATTAGTTTGGTTGATGGCAGCGAACGTTCCGGCAGCCCGGTTAAGCTCGCAGCCTCGGTGCCTGGTACCGGCGATGGTAACGCAAGCGGTGTGGTAAGTTTTGATCCGCAGCGCAATAACCAGCGTTCCGCACTTACCCTGCTCAACGGCGTGGTGTATATCAATTTCTCATCGCATTGCGACTGGGGGCCATACCACGGCTGGATCCTTGGTTATAATGCAAGCACCCTGGCGCAGCAAATTGTTTATAACGATACGCCAAATGGCGGCGAAGGCGGCATTTGGGAAAGCGGAATGGGCCTTTCAGCCGATCCGCAGGGCAACCTGTATGCGGTCGTAGGTAATGGTACTGTAGGCGATAATGGTGACCCAACTAATTTAACCAATCGCGGCGAAAGTACATTAAAGTTAACGCCCACAGGTTCAAAACTAGTGGTAAGCTCTTTTTATACTCCATTTAATTATCAAAACCTGGAAAACAATGACCTTGATTACGGTACGATGGGCGCATTGCTGATCCCCAACTCCAATTGTTTTTTTACCGGTTGCAAAGACGGTAATATGTATGTGGTTGACAAGGATAATATGGGGGGCTACAACGCGACGACGAACCAGATCCTGCAGACCATTTCGCTTAGCCCCAATTCAAATTTTCACTGCCAGGCAGCTTATTACAAAGGTGCTTCGGCAGAGTATGTATATGTTTGGCCCGAAAATGACCAGCTGCGCGCTTTCCCTTTCAACAGGACCAGCAATACATTTACTTTAACCAACGAAAAAGTAGCCACAGTGGCGGGCCCAACCGGGCAGAGCGGTGCAGTTATTTCGGTATCCTCAAATGGCGCAACCGCCGGGACCGGTATTCTATGGGCATCCTACGCTTCAAGTGGCGATGCTGAACACACCGTTAGCCCGGGTATTTTACGGGCCTTTGATGCCAGTGATATCACCAAAGAACTTTGGGATAATGCTCAGCAACAAAGTGATTATGCAGGCTCATACGCCAAGTTCTCATCACCGCTGGTTGCCAACGGACATGTTTATCTGCCAACCTTTTCGAGCCAGGTAGTGGTGTACGGGTTAAAATAAGAATATTGTTTTGATAGATGGAGCCCGTTTGTAAAAGTTTTAATTTTACAGGCGGGCTTATAAATTCAATTCAAAGTCAACTTTAGTATGATAAATCACTTTGCTGTTTCTTCGCCATGCAATAATCCTTAACTTTGCGCTCCAATAAGATACAAGTGTATGCAGTATGATGTTATTGTTATAGGTTCAGGTCCGGGTGGCTATGTAGGTGCAATCCGTTGCGCACAGCTGGGTTTAAAAACAGCTATTATCGAAAAATACAGCACTTTAGGCGGTACCTGCCTTAATGTAGGTTGTATCCCCTCAAAGGCATTGCTCGATTCATCCGAACATTACCATAACGCTGCACATGCATTTGCAACCCATGGCATTCAGCTGGATAATCTGAAGGTTGATTTCGGGCAGATGATCAAACGCAAACAGGAAGTGGTAAACGCGAATACCAGCGGCATTGCCTACCTGATGAAAAAGAATAAAATTGATACCTATTACGGCTTAGGTTCATTTAAAGATAAAAATACCATCACCATAAAAAAGACTGATGGTACGGAGCAGGAGATAACCGGCAAAAACATCATTATTGCCACCGGTTCAAAGCCATCAGCGTTGCCTTTTATTAAGGTTGACAAAAAACGAATTATTACCTCGACAGAAGCACTAACCCTCACCGAAATACCGAAGCATCTGGTATTGATTGGCGGCGGCGTTATCGGACTGGAGCTGGGCTCAGTTTATGCGCGTTTAGGATCAAAAGTTTCTGTTATTGAGTTTATGGATTCCATTATCCCTACCATGGATAAAGCCCTGGGCCGCGAATTGCAAAAGGTTTTACAAAAACTTGGCATGGAATTCTACCTTGGCCACAAAGTTACCGGGGCAACCGTAAAAGGAAAAGAAGTTACGGTTAGCTTTGATGACCCGAAAGGCGAAAAGAGAGAACTAAAAGGCGATTACTGCCTGGTGGCTGTTGGCCGCGTTGCTTATACGGATGGCTTAGGTTTGGATAAGATAGGCATTACGGTTGAAGAACGTGGCCGCAAGATCACTGTTGACGAGCACCTGGAAACTTCGGTAAAAGGTATTTATGCCATTGGCGACGTGATCAGGGGGGCTATGCTTGCCCATAAGGCGGAAGATGAAGGTACATTGGTGGCTGAAATTATTGCCGGTCAAAAACCGCATATCAATTATAACCTTATTCCCGGCGTTGTTTATACCTGGCCCGAAGTTGCCGCAGTAGGGCAAACCGAAGAGCAGTTAAAAGAAAAAGGGGTTAAATACAAAGTGGGCTCATTCCCATTCAAGGCCAGCGGCCGCGCCCGCGCCAGCGGCGATCTGGATGGCTTTGTAAAAGTTCTGGCGGACGCAGCTACTGATGAAATTTTAGGCGTACACATGATAGGCCCGCGTGCAGCAGATATGATTGCTGAAGCGGTTGTAGCCATGGAATACCGTGCATCTGCCGAGGATGTATCACGCATGAGCCACGCACACCCTACTTATACAGAAGCTATGCGCGAGGCCTGCCTGGCAGCTACGGAAAACAGGGCTATCCATATCTAAAGGCTTTCGCTTTTTTTAAAGCCGAAAAGATATTTTAGAGAATAAGTGCGAAAGGTTTGAATGTATTGTAACAAATACATTCCCTTTTTTCATTGTTTTATTTTTTAATTTCGTCAATTTATTATTGTTCTTTCTTCAATTTTTATTGGTGGCAAAAGCCATTTCCCGCCCCAAAAAAACGCTAAAATCGAGATATCCGGAATAGCGCATGTCCCCGCCGGCATCCTGCTAGGATAATGGCAGCGCCTTACTCCCCGTACAAACACTATTAAACTGGTAAACAAACATGACAAAAGCATAGTGAGGAAAAGCACATTTGTCAAAATGTAAGCATACCAGTACTGATTCCATGCTCATGGAATTCTGCATAACCGTTTGCCGCGTGATTCATCCTAAAGCTGCAGTATTTATCGCTGGAAGCTTTTCGCCAACCAAATTCCTTAAATAGTTTTCTAAAAACCGGACGTGGAATTTTTTTTTACAAAGGGGAATAATATACTCATTTATTGATTTTCTCCGCCTTGAAAATGATTGGATTAGCAATAAAAAGACCTTTTTTTTAAAAAAATCGAAGCTTTTTGATTTTGGCGCTGTTATTGCCTGTTTACTAAAAGAACCGATAAACTATTGATTTAAAATGCAGGGCCTCAATCTTTTAAATTAAGATTATGGTACACCGTATTTTGTTAAGCTTGTTTTTCGCTTCAATTTGCCTCTCAACCAAGGCGTCTGGTTCTCCGGCTAAAAGAAATGACTATACCCCCATTCCCCTGCTCCGGCTCAAATTGGTAATGGACGCATTTAATAATGATGATATAGCCATTGGTTTTGACGCGGCAGCAACAACCGTATATAATAACCAGCTGGATTCAAAATATATGGAAGGGATCAATGCGCCCGAGGGCTTGTCGAGCCTGTCATCTGACAACATTCGATTGTCTGTCAATATTGTACCGTTGCCCAGGCAAGGCCCACTAATGATCAGGCTGGATGTGGAAGCTGCTAAAAGCGGCGCGTTTACGCTGGAAAGAACCGAACTGGATTCTATCCCGGCCATATATGATGTTTGGCTGATAGATCAATTCGCTAAAGACTCTTTAGATCTTCGGACAGGTACCAGTTATGCGTTTAATATCGACAAAAATAACAGTACATCTTTCGGCAACAACCGTTTTCTTGTGATTATCCGTCAAAACCCTGCCTTGGGGATGCATCTTTTATCTTTCGACGCGATTAAAGCAGCCAAAACGGCTCAACTTAGCTGGAAAACAGAGAACGAAGAAACAACTACGGTATTTGCCGCTGAAAGGAGCATTGATGAGGGAGCGACATTTTATATGCTGGACACCCTTAGGTCAAATGGGGCGGGCTCTTATAGTTACACCGATAAAACACCGTTAGACGGCAACGATCTGTACCGCATAAAAATAACCGATATGAACGGAACCGTTAGCTATTCAAATGCAATAAACCTTGGTTTTGGAAGTACCGCAACTGAACCCAGTGCAGCCAATAAAATAAGCATCTTTCCAAATCCGTCCAATGGCATTATCAATCTTTCTATACCGCAAAAAAGCACTACCGGTTCTACCGGAAGTTCTCAAAAGCAAACCAGCTCCACAGCCAAACAAAACCTGGCTGCAATTTTGCCTGCCAGAAACGCTTCGTATGATATTAAGATCTTTAATATCAACGGATCTGTTTTAAAGGAAAGCACTACAGCAGCAGCCAGCTGGCAAACCAATGTTAGCACCCTTTTGCCTGGAACCTATATAATACAGGTAACCAACAACAGCGATAATACACTTGTTGGAAAAAGCACTTTTATTAAGCTGTAAGCCCGTTATTAATGCTTTGCGGCAATTGCGCTGAAATGGTATAATCCGGAACCGACCTTTGTAACCAAATACCGTATGCCTGAATTTGTTGTTTCAGTAAGCGGTTCTCCAGCCAAAGGTTTGCCATTCTCAGTTACCATATCACCGCTTTGCGCAGGGATATAAACCGTTGCCGTTGTATTAGCGGGGATCGCTACATCCATTAAAAGAGTGTCTTTAGCTACTTTCCAATGCGAGCTTATTTTGCCGTAATTGGTTTCATAATCAGCAGATACATTTTGCAAATTACCGCCAATTGTCGGTTTGATCACTATTTCTTTATATCCCGGGGCTTCCGCTTTTGTGTCAATACCGGCTATTACGCGGTACATCCAATCGCCAATGGCGCCATAAGCATAGTGATTATAGGAGTTCATGCTGGCGTCTTCAAAAGAACCATCAGGTTTTATGCCATCCCATCTTTCCCAAATAGTGGTGGCGCCCATTTTTACAGGGTAAAGCCAGGATGGATAAGTATCCTGTAACAAAAGCTGGTAGGCAACATCGGCATGGCCGAAATTGCTTAGTACGCGGCAAAGGTAGGGTGTACCCAAAAAGCCAGTAGTAAGGTGGTTGCCATATCGCCTGATATTGTTCACCAACCTGTCGGCAGCCTGCTGCCTTAAATTTTCGGGCAACATATCAAATTGAAGTGCAAGCACATAGGCTGTTTGCGTATCTGACGAGATCAGGCCGTTTGGCGTTACATATTCCTTTAAATAAGCCTCCTTTATTTTGGCTAATAAACTGGTATAGGTAGCAGCATCCTCGCTTTTACCCAATACATTGGCGGTATTGATAAGAAGTTGTGTTGAATAGGCGTAAAAACATTGTGCGATTAAATATTTGTTGGTGATGGCCGAACTGCCATCGGTATCGTCATTCACACTATAAAATAGCCAGTCGCCAAAGTGGAAGCCGGTGTTCCAAAGTTCGCTTTTGCTCTGCGTTTTCATGTAATCAACCCAGGCTTTCATACTTGCGTATTGGTCTTCCAGTATGCGCTTGTCACCATAGGCGATATACATATTCCAGGGGATAATGGTTGATACATCAGCCCAGCCGGTACTAGCGCCGGGTCCATCAATGGCGTCGGTTCTGCCGATTACATTGGGAATTACAAAAGGGATACTCCCGTTTTTATATTGGTCGGCGGCCACATCTTTAAGCCATTTGGCAAAAAAGTTGTGTACATTCATATTATAGGATGCCGTACGCGAAAAAACCTGCGCGTCGCCGGTCCATCCAAGCCGTTCGTCGCGCTGAGGGCAATCTGTTGGCACATCCAGGAAATTGCCTTTCTGCCCCCATTGAATATTATGCTGCAACTGGTTGATCAATGCATTTGAACAGGAGAAACTTCCCGTAGGCGCCATATCCGAATAAAGAGCAACGGCTGTAAAGTTCTCTGGCTTCAGGTCGCCAGGATATCCTTCTACTTTAATATAACGGAAGCCCTGCCAGGTAAACTGCGGCTCAAAAGTTTCTTCGCCGCCGCCTTTCAAAATATAAACATCCTGCGACCTGGCCGTACGCAGGTTTTCTGTATAAAAATTACCGGCCTTATCAATTACTTCCGCATGTGAAAGGACGATTTTGTCACCCTTGTTCCCGGTTACTTTAAGTTGTACCCAGCCTACCAGGTTTTGCCCAAAATCGATCACTTTTTCGCCTTTCGGTGTTGTAAATATCTTAACAGGCTTATAGGTTTCGTGTTTGCGTACCGGTTCGCTATTGGTGGCTACCAAAATATCCTTCCGAAAATCCTGCACGATTACGCCGTCCCAGGTTTTATCATCAAAGTTGATAACGGACCAATCTTTCTGCTGCATATTGTCATCAATAGTGGCGCCATAGTAAATTTCCGCAAAACGCACCGGCCCGGTTGACGACTTCCAGCTACCATCTGAAGTTATAGTCGCTTTCGAGCCATCCGCATAAGTTACTTCAAGCTGAAACAACAGCGAAATATCCTTTCCATAAAGATTGGGTAAGGGGTTAAATCCCATATGCCCGCGATACCAGCCGTTGCCAAGTACTGCCCCCGCAGCGTTTTTACCTTCTTGCAGCAATGCTGTTACATCATAGGCCTGGTATTGCAGGCGCTTGTTGTAGCTAGTCCATCCGGGTGTTAAATAGGCATCGCCAACCCGGTGCCCGTTGAGCTGTGCTTCATAAAGTCCGTGTGAAGTAATAAAAAGGGTTGCTGACGCGATCTTCTTATTTAGCGAAAATTCTTTCCTGAACAAAGGACTTGGCCTCATTACCGAATCTTCCACATAACCCGGGCTGATCCATTGTGCTTTCCAGTCAGCCGGGGTAAGCATACCCATTTGCCAGGATGCAGGCTCGCTCCATTCAGAAGGCTTTCCGGTATTGTCCCAAACCCGAACCTGCCAGTAATATTTCCGGCCAGACAACAATGCTTCACCTTTGTAAGGAACGTAAACTGATTGATCTGATACTACCTTGCCAGAGCTCCAAACGTCGTGTTTGCCTTTTTTCAGGTAGGTATAAGTGGTCGCTTTTATTTCGTAAGCCGTTTGCATTACATTTTGCCTTCCCGGTGCATCAAGCTGCCAGCTAAATCGGGGTACAAGTGCGTCAATATTGATAGGATCTACCTGGTTTTCGGTCACCAGGTGCTGTACTTTTAACTGTGCCGAAGAATAGCTGTAAACAAACAGGGTAAGTAATAAAAAAAGGGTCTTTCTCATCGTTATTAAAAAGCTTTGTTTTACTTGGTAAGGCAAGATAGGGAAAATGAATTAAGTAATTTATACTTTTAATTTACGGCCATTGTAATTTTATTGGGACGAAGAAAAAAAACGGGGTCAAACGCAAATAACCCGGAACATCGGCAAAAAGGGAACCTAATTACTCCAGTTATCCGTCCTGAAGGGTTCCGCCGGCAAACCGGCGGAGTTTTGGAGGTTGGTTACCGGGGCATTAGTAAAAGCGTACCTGACTGCTTTTACTGGCAAAGGTGTACCGGCTGGTGCCGTTATTACAATGGTGTTACCTAAAATTGCGGCCTGCCCCTGCCTGAAAACATGGTCGGTACCGGCGAGAAAAAAGTATTGTTTTAAAGAAACGTTGTTGCCCGTCGTTAATCCATTAGCGGTACCCGGAGCAAAATTAATTGTAACAGTGGATTGATTTGCTGCAAACGATGCATATTGAGGCCCCACGCAAGGCACACTTTGGCCGTAAGTGTAGTTTAAAGCGAGCAATCCAAGGCGTTCGCCAACCGGCTCTTTATTTGGGGGGTGATGATTAGCCGGATCGCCTACATCCATCGTAACCACCATTCCTGTGTTGGCAAGCAACGGCCGCATATTGGCCTGTGCTTCCCTGAAATACGCGAGGTAATCTGAAAGCGGATTCCCACCCGGTGGTGTGGTGCTGTTGTAATCTGCTGCAAAAGGGGTTAGTTGCACATAATAAAATGGTAGTTCGGGCTGGCTGAACTTTGTACGCCATCCTTTTACCAGGTCGGCATTTAGCTGGGTATAAGCGGGCAGGGAAGGATCGCCCTGGTTGTTTTCGCCCTGGTACCACGCGAATCCCCTGATGCTAAGGTTAATTAAGGGGTTAATCATACCATTGTACAGTCCGGAACTCCCGGCCAGGTAATTGTTAGCAACATTGGCGTCGTTTTCAATCGCCTCAACATTTGCCCAGTCCTGGCAGTTGGAACCGTTAACCGCTGAAACAATAATACCTATGGGCACATTGAGCGTAGTATTTAATTTACGTGCAAAGTAATAAGCTACGGCGCTGGCGCGGCCAACTGTTGCCGGTGAGCACACGCTCCAGCTTACTGGCTTATTTAAACTTGCGATGGGTGATGGCTCAATGTCTTCCTGCACCGTAAGCATCCTGATCATAGGGTAATTGGCTGTTGCTATTTCGGCTGCATAATTTAATACCCCCTTAAATGGCGCCATGGTATCAACCGGCATAACCATGTTTGACTGACCTGAACATATCCATACATCGCCGATCAGCACATTTGAGATAGTTATCGTGCTATTACCCGGAGCTTTAACTGTTATGGCCTGAGGGGTGGTATTTGCAGCAGCGGCAGGAACACTTACCTTCCAGTTGCCCGAAGCGTCAGCTGACGTAACAATGGCAGCCGAACTCCAGCTTACATTTACGGTTACCTGTGTATTTGCGGGCGCCTGCCCCCAAATGTTAGCTGGCTTATCCCGTTGCACCACTATGTTATTTTGGAAAAGGGACGAAATAGACAAAGTGGTTGGCAGCGTACCTTTGTCAGTTACCGGGACAACTTTTAAATCTTTTCTACAGCCCGCAAGCAGCAACAACGCCAAAACAGGGTACAGCCAATGTTTTTTTACAGGCATGGGCGCTTCCCTTTAAATTTGGTTAAAAACGAAGTGATCTTATTACGATGCAGCATGGTTTATTTCTGCACGAAAAATAAGGTTTAGGCGGGGTTTTTAAAAGGTTTTATACGTTTTTTTATGGCATCGCGTTATCCGAAATATAAAAAGCTGCGTTGTCAGTATTGTTGGGGCTTGCATGCCAATATTGGGTGCACAAAAAAACACGGATGAAAAAGTCTAATTATACAGCGCCCTTTAAAAACCAATGCCTTATTCAGCAAAGTACACAATAATGACGAACGAAGAAGAGGCTGTATCATAAATCATGATCAGCCTCTTTTTTTATGAAGTACATGTGCAGCGCTTTTTCGGGAGATATTTTCAGCGTTTTACTTGTTTTAATCGTCTGATTTTCATATATTTATGTTATATATATATGACATATGGCAATAAAGCGACCCGTTTTCAAACCCTATAACCAGCAGCAGATCCTTGCTATTCCACCCACCTTGGAAGAACTAATCCCCCAGGGGCATCCTGTCCGGATTGTAAATGAGGTGATTAACAAGATCAATATCGAACCTTTATTAAAGGCTTACCACATTAGAGGAAGTTCCAGTTACCACCCTCAACTATTGCTGAAGGTGTTGGTTTATGGGTATGTGACCAATATTTATTCAAGCCGCAAGCTGGCAGCTTCCTGTCAGGAGAGCATCTACTTTATGTGGTTGAGTTCGATGAGCTATCCCGACCATAATACCATTAACCGGTTTAGGGGTGTTCGCCTGAAGAATGCATTGCGTAGCGTGTTTGAAGATGTAGTAAAGTTGCTGGCCGATGAAGGGTTGCTAAGTATTGATGAAATTAATACAGATGGAACAAAGATTGAAGCCAATGCGAACAAATACACCTTTGTTTGGAGAAAATCAATCCAGACAAACAAGGAAAAAATGAAAAAGCAGTTGACCGAAATCTGGCAGTATGCGCAGCAACTCGCCGCCGATGAAGACAAAATGCCGGAACCACCTGATTTTACAGAGATTGACAGCGCCAAAGTAAAGGCAACAGTAGCGCAACTCAATGAAAAACTGGCAGCTAAGGACAATATAGATAAGAAGGTTAAGGACAAGTTGAATTATGTAACCAAAAACTACCCTCTGTCCATTGCCAAATATGAACAACAGGAAGCTATACTGGGAGAAAGGAATAGTTTCAGCAAAACAGATACCGATGCCACTTTCATGCGCATGAAGGAATACCACATGAAAAACGGGCAGTTAAAGCCTGGCTATAATGTGCAGATATCAACATCTAATCAATTCATTGTAAATTATACTATTCATCCCAACCCTACAGATACCACTACCTTAACCGCACATTTAGTGCAGCACGAGGCCAGCTTCGGTAAGGCCCCCAAAGTGCTTACAGCAGATGCAGGTTATGGTTCAGAGGAAAATTACACCCTGCTTGAACAAAAGGAAGTTACTGCCTATGTAAAGTATGGCATGTTTGATAAAGAGCAAAACGAAACCCATAACAGCAAGTTTCCTTTTGCTTCGGATAAGCTTTTTTATAATCAGGAAAAAGACTGTTATATCTGCCCGATGGGCAAGCAGATGGATTTCATTGGAAATTACATCAGGAAAACCAGCACCGGATTTGAGCAAAATGTAAAAAGATACCAAGCAAAGAACTGTGGAAATTGTCCGCTGAACGGCGCTTGTCACAAATCAAAAGAGAACCGCGTTATTGAAATCAATGAAAACCTAAAACGCCAGAAGCAAAAGGCGTTTGAACTGTTAAACACTGAAGAAGGCATACAGCGGCGAAAGAAACGGTGTTTCGATGTCGAACCCGTATTCGGAAATATCAAACAGAATCACGGATTCCGGCGCTTCTTGCTCCGCGGTAAAGAAAAAGTCGCCGTTGAATGGGGTTTACTTTCTATCGCACAAAATCTAAGAAAAAAAGCGGCTTAAAAGAGACCCTTTTCGATAGTTTTCATTCAACAATGCTCGTTCTCCGAAATCAGCATTAAAATGCTACTGCAAGTTGGTTTATTTACTGTAAAATAAAAAGCCGCATCATTCGAATTTTGATACGGCCTCT
>NZ_CAIWNH010000357.1 GCF_903913935.1 uncultured Mucilaginibacter sp. | reverse complement strand
AGCCGCAATGGATCAGCGAGCATTTGAGTTTCAATTTGTTTAATGATGCAGGGCGCGAAATAAATTCCGGGTTCCTGCTCCCTCCCCTGCAAACCATCGAAGGCGTAAAAATTGCGGCGGCCAATATAAGGCACTACCGTGATGAAATGGGCCTTCCTTTTGCGTTTGAAACCGGTGCAAATTACCTTAAACCACGCAAAGATGAGATCCCTGATGGATTGTTTGTTAGGAAAGTGGCGGAGGAGGCCGACTGCCACATTTTACTCGACCTGCACAATATCCTCGTAAATCAGCGAAACGGGCGTCAAAGTGTCCGCGAATTTTTAAAATGCCTTCCCTATGAAAGGGTGATTGAACTGCATGTTGGCGGCGGTATTTATTATAAAGACTTTTACCTGGATGCCCATAGCGGACCTTCGGACGCGGAGTTGTTCAGCATTCTTGAAGAAGTGGTTGGCAAATTGCCCAACCTTAAGGCCCTGATGTTCGAGATTGACCCGGAATCATTCACCAAAGTGCCTCAGTCTGTTACGACGAACCAGCTAAACACGATGCGGCAAATCTGGGATAAAAGGGGCTATTACCAGAAAAAGCACAAAACAAAACCTGCTGTTTGCCCCGAAACAGGCACTGAAGCAAATATCACCGTTGCCGAATGGGAAAATACCCTTGGCAAAATGGTATTGGGGAAACCGGTTGACAATGATCTTTCAAAGGAATTGCTGCACGACAAAGGCATCGCGATCATCAAAGATATGGTGTTTAATTTCAGGGGCTCTGTATTAATTTCTACCTTAAAATTCTCTACCCGTTTACTCCGCCTTTCGGTTGGTGAAGCCGTATTTAATAGTTATGTAAATGATTTTTTTGACCTGGCTGCCCCGGAGCTGCTACCGGTTGTAGCTGCCGAACAATTTTCGGCGTATATAACATCAAATAAAATTATTGTCCCCTACCTGGATAAGATCCTGGAATACGAACTGGCCGCCATCCATACGGCGATAGACAAACAAAAACGCACAGTGAATTTTGATTTTGACCCGGCACCGCTTTTCACCGCACTACAATGTGCTAGGATGCCTTCAGCACCGTTGGAGGCTAAAACCCTGAACCTGCAGGTTGTATTCGAAAATCAGGCAAAAGCTGCCGATTCGCTTGCGTTTAACCCGATGGTGCATAACTGAAATGCGCTCCTAATTCACCAGGTTACCATTCAGATCTACAGTCCGGGCAAAAGGGTTTAAATACCGGTTGATCAATACAGCAAACTCCCTGCGGGTAATGGGACGGTTCATATCAAAATCATTCTTGAATTGATAGCGGGTTTTCCAATCGATTTTTATACGGGCATGTAAAACTAACGGATCTGTTAAAGTATAATCACTGATGAGTGATAAAGTATTGCCAACGGTAAATTTCTCACCGAGCTTCTCCTTTTCGAACCATAAAAAAGCGCGGGAATAAATTTCGGTTAAAACGGGCTTTATTTCGGCGGTGGTAACGATAGAA
Organism: uncultured Mucilaginibacter sp.; assembly: GCF_903913935.1. Lineage (GTDB taxonomy): Bacteria > Bacteroidota > Bacteroidia > Sphingobacteriales > Sphingobacteriaceae > Mucilaginibacter. The sequence goes on along the minus strand of NZ_CAIWNH010000357.1, from coordinate 3,263 downwards.
TCAGGTTTAAATATAAATTCCTCGCCATTAGGAGACGTATCCGGGTCGTTTGGCGTAAAATTCAAAACACCTTTTATCAGTCCTGTCGCACAAATTTGTTGTACATCTCTCCAATCAGCGTCTTTAGGTGTAATGTCACTAATTGGCATAAGATACCCTTTATAATTCATTATTTCGATTTGTATTAGGCGAATATTTAGGTTTTTAGTGGTCTTTTTAAAAAATGCGCAGTAAGCAGCTACCGCGCCAACGCCCTGGCCAATAGATAATTGACGCGGTAAGCTGTGTGAACTTTCAGGAGGGGAGAATAGTGCTTCTGTAACCAGCAAATTATCCGCGCCTTTGGCAATAACTGCTTTCATCGGTACACAAAAGGTAGTAAAAGGTGGGTAATTATCAGCCGGAGCAGTAATGTCATTATAACGCTCCCATGGCAATCCATCTCCCATTGCGATAGAGGTTCGGTACAATTTTGAGTCGGCTTTATTCAAAACACTATCTAACCGTTGACAAATTGCACCTATAGATAATGCTACAACACTTCCGCTCGTTGCATCAATAACTACCCTAGCGCTTATTACTCTAATCTTCCCTTCCTTGATAATGCTTATATTCCATAAATAGTTAGTTCTTTTTAAAGCGCTAAATGTGACATTCCGATACATAGTCAAGTTTTTTACTGTATCAGCCATTTTTTGTAAAATCTCAGGGCCCGACCACGAATCATAATTTAGTGGCGAATTGGATGGTGTGTCAGAATTCTTTTCATCTTTATGATATTTGCGGAATCTTTTGCGGAATTCATCCCAAATTCCGGAGTATAAATTCCGACCATTTTCTAAGGTGCCCACGCCACCCGGACTAACAGTAACAAACCCTGATTTAAGATAGCCGGAATCTTGGCCAGATAAAGTAGCCTGCTCTATTAATATCGTTTTTACCTTACTCCTTGCGCTTTGTATCGCCGCTGCCACCCCGCTCGGGCTACCTCCGATTACCAGTACATCAGTTCTGATTGTTTGCGCGTACAGCGAAGAACACCAGAAAAGAAGTAATAGTACAACAAGCTTTTTTATCATCGGGGTATCAAATAATCTCATACAAACGCTAAATTAGGGCAAAACCTTGCTGCGAATTAAAATTATACTTAATTTAATTTTTTTTTTACACCAATGACCGACGAACAACAAAAATACCCTATCGGGAAATTCAAGGCCCCGGTATCGTATACACAGGATGACATCCGCACCTGGATCACCATTATTAAAGAATTTCCGGGCAGGTTGCGCCATGCCATTATCGCCTTGAATGAAAAACAACTCGATACTCCCTACCGTTTGGGAGGCTGGACCTTGAGGCAGGTGGTGCATCATGTTGCCGACAGCCATATGAACAGCTTAATGCGTTTTAAATGGGCACTTACCGAAGAAAGCACCACCATAAAACCTTATGAGGAAGCCGATTGGGCCTTATTGCCAGATTATCGCATGCCTGTTGAACCCTCGTTAAAAATAATTGAAGGCATCCACCAGCGCTGGGCCGCTTTGCTGGAGAGTTTTTCGGAAGATGAATGGAACCGTACTTTTGTTAACCCCGAATCGGGCAATACGCTGCAACTTAAAAAGGCGCTGGCACTATACGCCTGGCATAGCAAACATCACCTTGCGCATGTTACGGAAACGATAAAAACCTTTTAATTTCCGGGGTGTTTATATAGCTACATGATATATGCGGCCTGTTTTTGCAGGGTCATCATTAACAGTTAGTCCGCTATATTTTTTGGTGACTGACCTCGGGGCAAAACCTTTATCTACCAGGATAAAAGCCACCTCGCCGCTTAGCGGTTTATCCGCGTTCACTAATTTATAATTAGCGCCATGCGAGCTAAAGTAATTATTGGTAACCTTTACATTATCAAAATTAAAGGTGGCTTTTAAAAAGCTGATAAAAAAGTTTTCTTCGTGAACGATATTGCTGATCTGGTCGAAATTTACGGGCTTATCACTTTTAAAAGTAATTACGTAGATATTATGCATCAGGTCGGGCTTAACATCCTGGATAAATGGCAGCGCCCTCAACGAATTTTCTGTAGTTTTTGCACACAGGGCACAGTTTAACCCGCTAACCTGTAATTCAGCTTTTGTAAATTGAGCGTTTGCTGTTACCGTTGCTAAACCCAACAGTATCATTACTAATTTTAATCTTTTCATGCAGAAACTGATATACAAATAAATTGGCGGCATGAAAGTAAGCAAAAAAGCCTGTCGATAATCCAACAGGCTTATAAATTTTTTCTCCCGGCTTAAATTAAATGCCCTTGTCATCATCTGAAGGCAGGCTGGCTATGCGATAAGCAACATTTCCGCTTGGGTCGGTAACTCTCTCATAATAGATGCCATCCGGAGATACAAAGTATTTTTTGCCGTTTAAATTAACCTTGCGGCAATCATCCGGCAACTGGTTAACCATATCACCAATTTTTGGGGCAGCAACTGTTGCATTCGGGTCGGTAACATTATCACCGGTATTTAAAACGCCATCACGGCCTGCTACCACGTAAATTTTTTTGCCTTTATCGTCAGCACTTTCTTTGTAATAAACGCCATCTGATTCGTAATACTGAACGCCGTCTATTTTGATCGGGTTCGCATTACGTGGAAGATTTGGGACGCCCGCGCCAATTGGCGGAGCGGTTACCTGGTAACCGCCGTTATCATATGGGGTATAAAAAATACCATCGTAATAATAATATAAGCCTGCACCCCAATAAAATGGGTAATAGCCATAGGGCAGTATGCCACAGTAAAAACCAAGATGCGGATAGCCGTAATACCCAAAGCCAGGCCTGTAAAAGGCACCGCCATGGTAGCCTATACCACCAAAATAGCCGCGGCCGGCCCTGTAGGCAACTGTACTATGAAAATTCGCTGCAACCTGGCCGGTATTACCTGACCGCACGCCTACACTATTATGAAAGCCTATTCCACCGCCTCCAAAATGTGCGCTGGCGCCACCTCCACCACTTGAACGGGCACCACGCTGGGCACTCGCTGTTGAAATCATCAACACTGAAAGCAAGCCGCTTAAAAATAAACCGCCCGCATGTTTATAGATCCTCTTCATCGCTTTATTTAAAATATTATTAACTGCTTTTTTCAATTTTAAGTACGAAACCTTATTGATAAGTTTTCAAATTAACTATTAGACAAATACCATGCTAATGGTTTAATTTAAAAACATAAAATTATAAAATTTTCTTTTTT
>NZ_CAIWNH010000356.1 GCF_903913935.1 uncultured Mucilaginibacter sp. | reverse complement strand
TGCCAATTTTCGGATGATAGGAATGGAAGCAGTTTATTCAATTTAATATTCACATCTTCCAATTTTAATAAACATGTTATTATTTTTTAGCCGTTATTTTTGCACCCTTGTTGGCTTTGCCATCATTTTATTGATGTTGTACAAAGCGTTCTCTAACCTTGATGATTTTCAGCCGTTAACCGCCATTGAATATTCAGTACCGGCGATAATTTTCATCGCTATTGCATACAGGTCATATCCTAAAGCTGGAAGGGAAACAAATCAAGCCCAAAAAAGGCAATTAAACTCCTGAGCTGTCTGGTTTTATGGATATTACGGGTTAAATTCTACTCATAAAAGTAGATACGTTTTACACGCTGGGAAATATTAGTTAAAATTTCATAGGGTATTGTGCCGATCTGTTCCGCGAGTGCCTCAATGCGTTGCTGCTCGTTAAAAACAATTACTTCGTCGCCTTCCTTTACGTCAATGTCACTCACATCAAGCATACACATATCCATCGTAATATTGCCAACGGTGGGCACAAGTGTTCCTTTTACCAGCATCTTGCCAACTCCGTTGCCAAATGCGCGTAAATAGCCATCCGCATAGCCGATCCGCACAGTAGCTACCTTCCCATTGTCACCAAGTTTGCCGCTCCGGTTATAACTTATGGTATCTCCATTCGTGATTTTTTTTACCTGCGATACGCTCGTTTTTAAGCTGGCTATAGGTTGCAATCCATTTTCTGTGGCCGGTGTTGCGGCATCTATACCATATAAGCCAATACCAAGCCTTACCATATCATACTGCGCGTTTGGCCACCTCACAATGCCCGAAGTATTGCAAAGGTGCTTGATTACTTTATAACCCAGGGCTTTTTCAATCAGCTTAAACGCTTTTTCGAAATTACGTACTTGCGTTTTAGTGAATTCATCGTGCTCCGCTGCATCGCTGGCTACCAAATGAGAAAATACCGACCTGATGTTTACATACCTGTTTTCTTCAAGCAAATCGCACAGAGTTTCCACTTCAAAATTTTCAAAGCCGAGGCGGTGCATGCCGGTGTCAATTTTTAGGTGGACGGGGTAATCCAACACGTTTTGTTGCCGCGCATATTTAATATAGTCGTCGAACAAGCCAAAACTATAGATCACAGGCTCCAGGTTATATTCGGTCAGTTTGTCAAAGGCTGAAGCTTCCGGGTTCAATACCATTACTGGCAGGGTGATGCCGGTTTTGCGCAAGGCAACGCCTTCGTCAATGTAAGCTACTGCAAGGTAATCGACCTTGTTATACTGCAGGATATTGGCGACCTCAAAAGTACCGCTGCCATAGGAGAATGCTTTCACCATGGCCATTACCTTTACACCCGGCTTTAATTTGCTGCGGTAAAAATTAAGGTTGTTGACCATGGCATTCAGGTTGATCTCCATCACCGTTTCGTGCGCCTTTTGCACCAGTGCACGGCTGATACTTTCGAACTCAAAACTACGTGAGCCCTTTATTAGTATGGTTTCCTCTTTAAAATTAAGGGCGCGGAGATGCTGCACCATCGATGGCGTATCCGGGTAAAAATGTTTAACAGGTATGTCAAAGTCGTCTTGGTATTTGCTGAGCGCTTTGCCTACACCAACAAATTTATTTACATGCTTTGCCTTTATCATTTCGGCCACCTGTTTATAAAGTACATCTGGTTGCAAACCCGATTGGAATATATCAGATAAGATCAATGTTTTTTTGGTGTGCTGGTTTTGCTGGTTCAAAAAATTCAGGGCTATTTCCAGGGATTGTATATCTGAGTTATAGGAATCATCTATTACCGAACAATCATTAATGCCCGTTTTTAATTCAAGCCGCATGCTTACCGGGTTAAGGTGTTCAATCCTGCCATCTGTTTCTGCCGCAGAATAGCCCATAGCCAGCATAACAGCCCAGCAAACAATCGCATTCTCAACAGAGGCTTCATCCGTAAAGGGTATAAGGCATTCAATTTCATCCTCCTTATACCAGGCCCTTAAATAAGTGTTTCTTTTGATAACAGTTTCGCTGAAAACGTACAGATCCGCTTGTTTAAATTTAGTGCTCCATGTAAAACATTCTTTAACGGTGATGGTGCCTGTAAAATTGATCAGTTGTTCGTAATTATGGATGAACAGGCGGCAGTTTTTAAAAAGCAGCAGCTTTTCTTTCACTTTTTCGTCGCGGCTTTCAAAACCTTCATCATGGGCGGTACCGATATGCGTAAGGACGCCGATAGATGGCTGGATGATTTTCTCAAGCCTTACCATTTCCTTACGGGTAGATATCCCTGCTTCAAAAATCCCGAGGTTGTTTTTTTCGTTGATCTGCCATACCGAAAGTGGTACGCCTATTTGCGAGTTATAACTTTTAGGGTTGCGTACAATGTTCTTATCTGTGCATAGCAACTGGTAAAGCCATTCCTTAACAATGGTTTTGCCGTTGCTGCCCGTGATGCCTATTACTTCAAGGTTAAAACTTTCCCTGTGATGTGAGGCCAGCGCTTGCAATGCGCTAAGCACATCCGATACGATCAGGAAGTTGGCTTCGGGCATAATCAGTTCAGGGCCCTCCTTTACTACAAAATTGCGTAGCCCGGCTGCATAAGCTTCGGCAATAAATTCATGCCCGTTGCGGCGGCCGCTCAGCGCGAAAAACAAGCCTTCGGGGGCATTGCTGATCCGCCGGCTGTCGGTGATCAATGAACTGATGTGATACTCTTTTACAATATTGCCGCCGGCTTTAATGATCTGCTGAATTGCCGAAATAGGGTATTGATTACTGGCCATGGTACGAATTTGCTTATATTTCTGCCAATAGAAGAATTTTTAACGAATTTTGGTTTTGATGGAAGAGGCAAAAACGAAAATAATTTTAGACGAAAAGGCTGCTTATACCAAAGCCGAGCATTTTTGCGCCTACCAGGAACGCGCCCAGCAGGAGGTGAGGGATAAACTGTATGAATATGGCCTGCACCAAAACGCTGTTGAAAATATCATCAGTACGCTGATCACTGAAGGGTTTATTAATGAGGAGCGTTTTGCCAATGCCTACGCACGGGGCAAATTTAACCAGAAAGGGTGGGGGAAGATCAAAATAAAACAGGGATTGAAGTTTAAAAAAGTGCCCGACGTTTTGATAAAAAAAGCACTGCAGGGCATACCTTATGACGATTATATCCGGATGCTGCAAAAGGTATTGACCAAAAAAGCCGCCCAGGTTACCGAAAAAAATACCTATAAGCGGAGGTATAAATTACAGCAATACGCGTTAAGCAGGGGGTATGAAGGAGATATTATTGCTGATATTTTGAAGGAATTGGTTGATTAAATTGATTTATTTGGATTAAGATGATGGTTTTTCTTGCTTTTTTTGACAGTATTTTAAATAATTGAAAATATTTATCATTTTTTTTATTCGCCTAAGGTTTTTATTTACAATAACTTAATCAACCTGATCTAACCAGATAAGACGCTCAAGCAACACAAAAACAAAAAAAAGTAAAATTACTACTTGCAGAATATTCATTTCTGGCTATATTTGCACTCCGCTAAGCGAAAAAGAAATTTAAACAAAGCGGAGTTCTTAAAATTGCGAAAGTAGCTCAGTTGGTAGAGCACGACCTTGCCAAGGTCGGGGTCGCGAGTTCGAATCTCGTCTTTCGCTCAAATCCCTTCCACAAGAAGGGATTTATTGTTAAAAGGTTTAATTTCCTTTAATGGAACCATGCTCAGATGGTGGAACTGGTAGACACGCAGGACTTAAAATCCTGTTCCCGTAAACGGAGTGCGGGTTCGATTCCCGCTCTGAGTACAAAACCCTCTAAATAAGAGGGTTTTGTTATTTAAAAGCCGGTTATGTTTTACACCTATATCTTACAATCTACAAAAAGTGGCCGATATTATATTGGGCACACTTCTAATATTGAAGAAAGATTAGAAAGGCATAACACAGGAAAAGTAACAGCC
>NZ_CAIWNH010000355.1 GCF_903913935.1 uncultured Mucilaginibacter sp. | reverse complement strand
TTTTATTGGAATGTCCGTCAAATACCTTATTGCTGTTGTCGTAACCTTTAATTTCATAATCCAGTTCACCGCTTCGGCTCATGATCATCAGTTTGTTGTCGGGATACCTTGCAATTCCTTCGATCACCAAGAAATCATTGAGGCCATCACCGTTTGGTGAAATTCCCTGATGTACTAAAATACCATCTTCGGATATTTGTGGCAGGCCTGAAATTAACGCGGTACTTGCCGGTTCATTAACACTGGTTAGCGATCTTGTAATAGTAACCGTATAACTGGTGGTGGTTATGCCGTCCTGCGCGGTAACAGTGGTTGTAATAACATTGCTTCCGGTGCTTAGAGCAATGGGCTGCGATGCAGTGCCTGATGTTACCTGCGTTCCGTTAACAGTTACGGTGGCATTGGCCTGGGCGGTTGTTGGGGTTACAGTAGTTGAAGTTATTGAGTTTGCAACAGTTGAAGTATAACTAACCGTTGTTGCTGAAAAAGTTGGCGTTAATGTTACACCGCTCAAATGCAAAGCACTCAAGTGAGCATTACTTGACGGAAGCCTGGTTACAATTAGGGTATAGGTTTTTGTAGTTACGCCATCCCCGGCAGTTACTAACGTTGTAATTGTGTTTGCTCCAACATTCAATACGATAGGTCCTGACGCCATTCCCGAAGCCACGCCTATCCCGTTTATGGCCAGAGTCGCTGTGGTATCACTTTTTGTTGGCGTAACTGTTATTGACGTTATTCCGTTGGCTACCTTTACTGTATAACTTGTTGTGGCGCTTGAAAATACCGGCTTTAAGGTACCGTTATTTACGGCAAGACCTGCAAGGTTAGCGTTTGGTGAACCTGCCCTGTTTATTGTTAAAGTGTACGTTTCGGTGGTTGTTCCATCCTGTGCAATTACTACCGTGCTGATGGTATTGGTGCCTACTGCTAAGGGAATGGCTGCAGATGCCGCACCCGATGATACCGCCAAGCCATTAACGAAGACCGTTGCGTTTACATCCGCAACGGTAGGGGTGATGGAAATAAAATTCGGGGAATTTGGCACATTAGCAGTATAGTTTAAAGTTGCAGCCGCAAATACAGGGCTTAAAATACCTGCACTCGTGGTAAGATTGGCCAGGCTTGCATTTGTGGATGGTGCAGCACGGTTAGCTGTAAGCGTATACGTTCTGGCGGTCACTCCATTTTGAGCAGTTACTGTCACAGTAATTGCATTGCTGCCTACATTTAACGGAATAGCCTGGGATGGGCTGCCGGAAAGTACTGGCGTTCCGTTTACGGTAACAGTTGCCGTTGGATCGGTAGTTGAAGGCGTTAGAATAAGTGAACCTGAAATATACGGCACGCTTGCGGTATAAACTTTTATGCTCGTGTTAAAGGCTGGGCTTAAAAGGCCGGCGCTTAAACTGAGCTGGGCCAGGTAGGCATTTGATGATAGCGCACGCGTAACAGTAATGGTATAGATGCCTAACACCGTTCCGCCACTATTTTTTACTACTATATTTACTGTATTTGGCCCGGCAGCTAACGGAATCGCCAGCGATGGTGTACCAGAGTTTACAGTGGTTCCGTTTACGGTTACAATGTCACCGGCGTCGGCAGTAGTTGGCGTAAACGTTATCGATGAATAAGCATTGGTTACCGACACTCTGTAAACATTGGTAGCAGTAGCGAACACAGGCGACAAGGTGCCTGCGCTGACGGCAAGATTAGCAAGTCCGCCGCTCGGATTTACAACTTTTATGCTTAAGGTTGCCTTTGCGCTGCCCCCAATGTTATAGGCAGTAACCGTATAAACAGTTGCCGGGCTTGGCGCAGTTGGCGTGCCACTTATAACACCGGTTGTTGTATTAAAAACTAAACCGGAAGGCAGTTGGGGGCTTATATAATACCCCCCGGTGAAACTGATTTTTTTAACGGCCCCATTGCCGTTATCAGCTATATATACCACATTGCCGCCATCTATAGTAACAGCTGAAGGCGTAACAAAACCTGAACCAACATTAATTAAACTGCCACCGGCGGCAGGGATCTCTTCTATTGAACTGCTATTGGTATCAGCAAAATAAACATTACCTGAACCATCTACCGCAACGCCATTTGGGTTGCCAAAACCATACGAAAGCGCTATGGTGGCGCCGTTGCTGGCCAGGATCTTTTTTATTTGATTATTGGCGCGGTCGGCTACATAAACGTTTCCGGCGGCATCCACGGCTATGCCTGTAGGGTGATTAAAGCCCGAACCTATATTAACAGGTACGTTGCTGCCCGCGGGTATTTTCTTTACCGCATTGTTGTTGGCATCCCCAATATAAATATTATCAGCCGCATCTACAGCTACTCCGTAAGGGCCGTTGTAGCCCGATCCTAAATTAACAATAGCTCCACCTCCAACGGGCACTTTCTTTACTGCATTATTACCATAATCCGCTACATATACATTGCCGGCGGCATCCACAGCCACCCCGGTAGGGGTGATAAATCCTGAACCGATAGTGATTACGCCTCCGCCCCCGGCGGGTATTTCTCTGATAGCGTTATTGCCATTTTCTGCCACATAAACATTGCCCGCACCGTCAACAGCCACGCTTGTAAGGTTATAAAAGCCTGATCCTATCGTTGTTGTGGAACTGCCAATTGTAGTGCCCACACCGCTGCTTGTTGGCGCCAGTGGCGTAATACCAACAGATACATCAAAAACCTGCGGGCCTTTATAACTAATTACAGGTACAGGATAAGGTTTAACCGTAATATTGATAGTTGCAGTACTGCTGCCGCCGTAATTAGAGGCCGTTACAGTATAATTTGCTGCTGCTGCTACAGCGCCAGGTGTTCCGCTGATAGCGCCTGTATTGAGGTCAAAGCTTAAACCGGCAGGCAATGCCGGGCTGACCGAATACCCGCCTGACGGGAAGACAGCGCCACCGGTACTTACAGGCCAAAGGGTAGAAATTGGTGTAAGCGTTGTATAAACCTGTGGCGTAGTGTAACTAATAATTGGTTTCGCCGGCAAATTAACCATAATATTAACGATAGCCGTACCATTACCACCCGCGTTGGCTGCTGTAACCGTGTAATTTGTTGAAGGGCTGCCAGCCACAGGCGTACCGCTTATTATCCCGGTATTCACATCAAACAATAAACCGGAAGGTAATGCTGGACTGATTGAATAACCATTTGCGGTATATTCAGGGCCGCCTGTATTTACCGGCGAAATTGGAGATATGGTTGCACCGGCTGTATAAACCAGGGGCGAAGTATAGTTTATGATAGGCTTTGGAGGCAGAACAACAGTGATTTTAACAACTGCTGTGCTTTTGCCACTGCTGTTGGAAGCGGTAACAGAATAATTTGTTGCCGGGCTCACGGCGGTTGGTGTGCCGCTTATTATCCCGGTTGTATTGTCGAAACTTAAACCTGCGGGCAGCGCAGGTTTAATGGTGAAAAGCCCGAAGCTGATTTTTTTAACATCGCCGTTGCCATTATCGCCAACGTAAATATTACCGGTTGCGTCAATATTTACACAAGTTGGGAGATAGAAGCCCGAGCCGACAATAATGTTACTGCCACCGGCTGCCGTAATCTCTGTGATATAAGGAAGATTAGTATCTGCAAAGTAAACGTTGTGCGCTGCATCAACAGACAGTCCATTTGGATTACCCGAACCGCCCCCTAAAGTTACCGGGGGGCCATTGCCGGCCGGTATTTTTTTTATTAAGTTGTTGCCGCGATCGGCAACATATACGTTTCCTGATGCGTCAACAGCTACGCCCGTTGGATGATTGAAGCCAGATCCTAAGATTATCGGAGTGGTGGTTCCCACCAAAAATTCCTTTATCTCATTGTTGCTGGCATCAGCTACATAAATATTTTTGGAAGCATCCAGGGCTATTCCGTAGGGGCCGTTAAAACCGGTTTCTAAGGTAATTATACTGCCATTGCTTGCCAGGATCTCTTTAACAGCATTATTGCCGTAATCAACAACATAAACGTTTCCGGAAGCGTCAACCGCAACTCCCGTGGGGTACACAAATCCTGAGCCAATCGTAACAGCAGTGCCGCCGCCGGCAGGGATTTTTCTGACTGCGTTATTCCCGTTCTCAGCGACGTAAATGTTACCCGCAGCATCTGAAGTTATTCCGGTAATATTATTTAGGCCCGCAGATATAATTACGGGGTTCGGCAAGGGGACTGGTCCGCCTATATTTACCGGTGCAAGCTGCGAAATCGCGATTCCGGCCGTATAAACCTGCGGCGTACTATAACTGATATTTGGCGCTTGTGCGATACCGCTTGCGTATGCCAAAATCAATAGTATAAAAATAATAAAACTAAAGGTCGTTTGTTTTAGGATAATCTTAGTGTACATGAGCTTAGGGTATTGCTTAGGTTTTTAGTTTTTAATCCAGGGCTGTTATTTATTGAACAAAAATATTGTGAGTAGCTTTCGGATACGGAATAAATATATGGATAATCTTGCTACAACACCTTAAAATAGATGTATTTCTTCGATATTTAATTCATGTTAGTTTTTTTTAATTAAAGGGCAATTAAAAAAGATAGCGGCATGGGAAAATTGTTTCTTTTTCGGGCATTATGTCGCTTAAACGTGTTATTAAATAAAACTTTTATACCCGGATTACGCCCGGAATTTTTAGGTTTGGCATAATTGTCGTGACAACGATTTTCGGCAATCTTTAAAACTAAAAAGACCGTATAACAACACCATATGTACTGGTACGAAGATGACGTCAAACAATTGGAACAAAAGGCACAAAATTTGAATTTTGTACCCGAAACGCTTTTTTACGGAAGTTCGTCTATCAGGCTTTGGAGCAGCCTTGATAAAGATTTCCCTGGGTTTAAGCCTGTTAATCTGGGTTTTGGCGGATCGACACTGGCTGCCTGCGTTTGGTTTTTTGAACGGATCATGAAACCATATCAACCCAAACGGCTGGTTATTTATGCCGGGGATAACGATCTGGGCGATGGCCGGCATCCCGAAGAGGTTTTTATTTTTTTTCAGGAAATGGCGGTAAAAATAAACGCCCGTTTCGGCAACATCCCTGTTTATTTTATCTCCTTAAAGCCCAGCATCAGCCGCTGGCATATGGCTAACGTTTTCAGGTTTACCAATTCCTTAATTGAAAAAGAAATAAAAACTTATGCCGCCAACTGGCATTTTGTGGATGTTTTTAGCCCGATGCTGGATGCAGGCGGCAAACCCCGGCCCGAACTTTTTGCCTTCGACGGGCTCCATTTGAGTGCAAAAGGTTATGCATTATGGCGCGCGATTATTTTAAATTGCATACTGCATATGGGTTAATCATTTATTTATAGTAACTTAACGTCGGGTAATGATATTGCAACCCGTAAATGAACCGAGAATATCACAAATGGTACAGCCCGGTGTTGCAGCGCGACATGGAGCTTTTAATATTGGGCCATAACGGCCGTGCGGTGCTGTTTTTCCCTACCAGGATGGCCCGTTTTTATGATTATGAAAACTGGCACGTTGTCGACTCCCTGCACGACCAGCTTTATAACGGCGAGATCCAGCTTTTTTGTGTTGACAGTATTGATAACGAAAGTTTTTATAACCGGCATGTTTACCCGGAAGTGCGCATCGCCCGGCACATTCAATACGAAAACTATATCCTTAATGAGGTGTTGCCCTTAATGCGTTTAAAAAATAATGGCAATTATTTTGAAACCGCAGGCTGCAGTATGGGCGCTTATCATGCCCTTAATATCGCCCTTAAACATCCCCACATTTTTAAAAAGGCCGTAGGGATGAGTGGCCGGTACGACCTGAGCCTGCAGATAGAGGATTTCAGGGATTTGTTTGATGGTTATCATAACGAGGACATTTATTTTAATATGCCCCTTCAATATATGGCCAATCAGACCGACGAAAATCAGCTTAATGCCATCTGTCAGCTTGAAATTATTTTAGCCATAGGCGAAACCGACCCCTTTTGGCAAAACAACCACGATTTTAGTCAATTGCTTTGGAATAAAGGCATTCCTAACCAGTTTTATACCTGGGCAAATTACGCCCATCGCCCGCGGTACTGGCGGCAAATGGTGCAGCTGTATTTGTAGCTTTTCCTAAAACTTCAGTATATCTATGTTGTACAAAATCAATGCTATCGTGATGAGCAAGACGAGGCCGATAATAAATTGAATTGTTTTATTGGCGTAGTTAGGCCTAAGGCCCAATCCCTCCTGTTTCGGTACAAACCGGTTTTTATCCCGCTGATCATAATAAAATGTTGACCATTTCCAATATTTTGGATCATAAATGTCCGGTTCGTCCATAACTGGATTTTTTAGTAGAATATTTAATCAAAAATAACGCTGTTCTATGCAAAATAAATGATCCACATCACCTTTAACCGGAGCTTTTTGCGATAAAAATGTGGTAATTTGAGCAGGTATCCGTTTGCATTTTTTTAAAAATACGCCTTATCCAACAAATGTTCCAAACAGAGAGGGGGGATATGTTCACTTTTGTTTATTAAATAAGATTAAAATGAGCCTTCTGACTGAATTATTGTTATCGCCGGGAACGGTTATAGTTGACGTAAGGTCGCCTGAAGAGTTTAATACAGGACACGCCGAAGCAAGCGTTAATATCCCCTTAAATGAACTTAATTCACGCCTTGACGAACTAAAGCAAATGAAAAATATTGTGCTTTGCTGCGCATCGGGAATGCGGAGCCAAATGGCCAGCCAGTTATTAAAACAAAACGGGATCGGTTGCTGCGATGGCGGATCGTGGGTAACTATTAAAAATTATTCAATGAATTAATATGGGATTTTTAGAAAGTTTAAAACAAATATTCGGATTAACACCTGGCGTCGATTTTGAGGCGTTGATAGCGGGTGGCGCAAAAATTATTGACGTACGATCGCCTGGAGAGTTTTCAGGAGGGCATGTAAAAGGATCGGTAAATATTCCGCTCGGCGCCCTTGCCGGCAGGGTAAGCAAGCTGAAAAAAGACCAGGCAATTATTACCTGTTGTGCTTCGGGGATGCGCAGCCGTTCGGCAAAGGCCATGTTACAATCACAGGGATTTACAAACGTGCATAACGGCGGCAGCTGGCACAGCCTTAACAAATACGTGTGATGGAAGCTATAAAACAAAGGGTTTTTACCAATTGGAATTTTTCGCGCTTTTTGCGCCTGGGGATGGGTTTGTGGATGCTGGTTTGGTCGATCCAATCGGCAGATTAGGCGGTAGGTTTATTTAGCGGGCTGTTTATTTATATGGCTTTATCCAACACAGGCTGCTGTGGTGCTGGTGGTTGTGCAGTACCTTATGACACTAAAAAAGATAAAAATATAAAAGGAATTTAACAGCCCCTATTTCTTCAGTTTTAATTTCAATATCGGGATGATCAAATGCTGATAGGCGTTTCTTCATCCCTTTTTTGTGCGGTAATATTTGTAAATTTTTATGCCGATCATCAGCAGGACAGACAACAATACAAGGCCAACAAGCCCATAGATCCAATTTGCGGCATCTTTTAATACTGCCAGGAAGACGATGGCAAATAACAAAATAGTGGATACTTCGTTCCAAAGGCGTAATTGGGTCGAGGTGCGCTTAAAGATCCCTTTTGCCATTTGCTTCATGATGTTTTGGCAAACAAAATGATAAACCAGTAACAACACCACAAACATCAGCTTCAAGTGCATCCATGGCTGCTGCAGCCACACGGGCAACATATAAAGCATGGTTATCCCTGCAGCCAATACCAGCACCATGGACGGTACAGTAATAATATACCAGAGCTTGTGCTCCATGATCACGAACTGTTCAGAAAGTATCCGGCGGTCAGGTTCTGGTTTTTCCTGGGCTTCGGTATGGTAAATAAAAAGGCGCACCATATAAAACAACCCTGCAAACCAGCAGACTACAAAAATGATGTGTATGGAAAGAATGTATGGATACATAAACACTAATTTGAAGAATTTGAACGAATTTCGGGAACTACAACGGCCTTATTTAAATCAGATTTGAGAAAATTAGCATTAATTCGTGAAATTCGTGTTCCTCCATTCTTTTATAATATCCACTGCGTATTTCACATTATCAAATGGGATATCCGGCATAATGCCATGGCCCAAATTAAATATGAACCCCTGTTCATCCTTCATCCGGTCGAACAGGCGGTAGATACGATCTTTAATTACTTTTTTGTCGGCATATAAAATATGAGGGTCAAGATTGCCTTGTACAGCGATGCCCTTTGGTAAACGCTGCTTGATATCCAAAAGGTCAACATTCCAGTCAATAGAAATTACATCAGGTTTTGCTTCGGCCATTAAGGGCGCAAAAACCGAACTGCCTTTACAGAAGGAGATCACGGGGATCTCTTTCCGGTTCAGTTTGCTGATGATCTCCACAATGTACCGGTGCGAAAACTCTTTATAATCGTCCCATGCCAGCGCCTGCGCCCAGCTATCGAAGATCTGCACCGCATTAACACCTGCAGCGATCTGCATGTTGAGGTAATTGGCGGTAACGGTAGCTATTTTGGCCAGTAACTGGTGGGCCAGTTCCGGGTTGTTATGGATCAGTAATTTGGTCAGTTTAAAATCTTTGGACGAACCGCCTTCAACCAGGTAACTCATTACCGTAAAAGGAGCGCCTGCAAAACCAATCAACGGAATCGTGCCGTTCAAACGCTGCTGAATAACCTTTATCGCTTCGGCCACATATTGCAACTTATCGCCAACTTCTGTTTCCAGTTGATCCACGTCGGCTTGTGTTCGTACCGGGTTGGCAAACTTTGGCCCTACACCCTGGCTGAAACTCAGGTCGCCGCCCATAGCTTCACCAGTAACCAGGATATCTGAAAATAAAATGGCGGCGTCAACACCCAGCAGGTCGACCGGCAGCATGGTTACATCCGCGGCAATCTCTGGCGTTTTGCACATCTCCAGGAAGGAATATTTGTTTTTAATATCCCAGTATTCTTTCATAAAACGGCCTGCCTGGCGCATCATCCACACCGGCGGGCGTTCTGTTTTCTCCGAAAATGCGGCTTTTATCAGTAATGAATCTCTCATATATTTATCGTAGGGGCGACCCTTGTGGTCGCCCTTTATAACGTTATGTTTAATAGGAATACCCCTTGTGGTCGCCCTTTATATATAATAGCAGTGCGGCCACAAAGGGCGCCCCTACCTTTTATGTTTTTTTATTTCCAGGTGAAGGCGGCTGATCACATCTTTCATTTTGGCGTTAATTTTAGCTTGATGTTTTTCAGTAAGCTGCAAATAAGCTTCGGCCTTATCAAAATTACCCTGCCTTATACTTATGTTAGCCACATGCACCAGCGCAGCCACATGGTCTGTTATCGAACGTAAAGGGTATTGCGTGGCAATTTCGTAATGTTTTTCGGCATCCTCAAAATCCTGCTTTTGCAGGCAAACACCACCCATTAAAAACTCATAATATCCCCGCCGGTTTTTGGCCAGCCATTGAGGCCTTAATATTTCTGCTAAAGTACGTTCAGCTTTTTCGTAATCTTTATGGTGAAATTGCTTTGATGCTACTACCAGTGTACCCTGTCGTAAATAATCCCAGCCCAGCAAAACGATCATCATCAGCGCAACTGATGACAATTCATACAGGTGCCGGTCTACTAATATGATCAGCGATAGAAAAAAAATAGTGCCGATGAATAAACGGGTCCTGTTGGTAAACATTAATGCTGGTTATCAGTAAATTTATAGCCTACACCGCGGATTGAATGAAAATAAACCGGGTTTTTAGGATCAGGTTCAAAATATTTACGGAAAGTAAGGATAAAGTTATCGATGGTGCGGGTGGATGGATATACGTCGTAATTCCAAACAGTTTCCAGTATTTGCTCACGCGATACAGCGTCGTTACGGCGCTCAATCAGCAGTTTAAGCAGCATGGTTTCTTTTTTGGTGAGCGGGGTTATTGATCCATCTCCATTTACCAGTTCAAAAGAATTAAAGTGGATGGTTTTGTCGCCGATCTTGTAGCTGTTAAATTCTTTCAGCTCATCGCCTTTAAGGCTGCGTTTCACCAGGTTGTTTACCCGCAGGATCAATTCTTCCAGGTTAAAGGGTTTGGTTAAATAATCATCAGCCCCTTTTTTCAGCCCCGAAATTTTATCCTCGTTTGTGTTTTTAGCAGTAAGGAACATAATGGGCACCTCCGAGTTCTCCAGCCTGATGGTTTCAGCAACCACAAAGCCGTCAATTTCGGGCATCATTACGTCCAGTATCACTAAATTAAAACGTTCTTCTTTAAATATCTGCAGGGCTTTTTTGCCATTGGTTGCAGTTGAAACCTTGTAACCTTCCAGTTCAAGGTTCAGTTTTATGGCCTCTAAAAGATGTTCTTCATCTTCGGCCAGTAAAATTCTTTTTTTGTTCGGCATAATTATTTAATTTACACTAATTGTTGCGAATTGAATCGAATTACACGAATTAAAGCTTCAGATTATAAAAGCAGATTTTTGAAAATTCGCCCTCATTCGTGAAATTCGTGTCAAATCAATCAAAAACTACTTCAAATATACTACCAACAGGCCGGTTATCTTTCACTTTTATACTGGCCTGGTGCTTATCAAGCACTTCTTTTACAATATAAAGACCTAAACCGGTGCCTTTTGTGTTCCGGGTGTCCTCGCTGCCTACCCTGTAAAACTTATCAAAGATACGGCCCTTCTCCATATCTGAGATCCCGATGCCGTGATCGGCCACCTGTAAATAAACTTTATCCTCTTTCGAAAACAGTTTCACTGCAACCGTTGCGCAGGGCCCCGAATATTTGATGGCGTTTTCAATCAGGTTGGTCACCACCGAAGTTAAGGCGAATTTATCGCCCGTAATCTCGATCTTAGGCTCAATTTCAGCGTCAATAATTTGCTGGTTGCTTTCGCATTTGGTGATCTGCAGGCGGTTAACGATACTATCAACCAGGCCCGAAAGATTGAATTTATCTTTTGGAAAAGTATACGACTGGTTATCAATTTTTGAGGCCAGAAGCATGTTCTCCACCATATCATCCAGCCGCTCAATATCTTTTAAAGATTTTTCGATAAAATCAAGCGTTTGTTTTTTTGTAAGGTCGCGTTTTTGGATGGTTTGCAAAAGTATTTTGATAGATGCCAAAGGCGATTTCAACTCATGGGTTACTGATAGCAGGAAGTTCTTCTTTTGTTCCTGTAATTTCCGCTCTTTCAGGATAGACCGGTGCAGGGAGTATGCCCCAACAAAAAACACAAAAATAAACACCGAACCTTCGCCCATGATCATGCCAAAGCTGCTCGGCATTGCTTTTACAAGCAAATAAGCCCACCAGGTTAATTCAGCTAACGCATAGGTAATGAGCGCGTAAAATATGATGAATGATCTTCTCATTTTAGTTTGCAGTTTTTAGTTTGCAGTGGGCAGCGCGCCGTTAGTTTTCAGTTGAGTGATTAATAAGCGCGTTTGCAAACTTTCCTGCAAACTGCAAACTAATAACTGCCAACTGCTTTACTTCCCGCTAAACACCACTTCCAGACTTTCAAATATAGCACGTTTTGCTTTTTCAAGGTCGATTTTAGTATGGGCCGATGATATAAACCCAACTTCGTAACCTGAGGGGCCGAAATAAATGCCCCTGTTCAGCAATTCGCGGTGTAATTTTTTAAATTTATCCATACTTGCCGCATCAACTTCATCAGCCCTGCGGATGCTTTCCTTATTGGTAAATGCAAACCAGAAAATAGAGCCAATGGTGAATACTTTAAAAGTATAATTCCGTACCGTAGCAAAACGCTGTATAGCATCGGTAAATTCTTCCGTTTTTTTGTTAAGATCCTTGTAAAAGCCTGATCTTAATAATTCAGTCAGTTGCGCAATACCCGCTGCCATAGCCACCGGGTTGCCCGATAATGTGCCCCCCTGATAAACCGGCCCGTCAGGGGATACATTGCCCATTATTTCGGCAGATGATCCATAGCAGCCCACCGGAAGTCCCCCGCCAATGATCTTTCCATAGGTAATGATATCCGGTTTGATCTGGTAATAACCTGCTGCGCCTTCAAAACCCACCCTGAAGCCGGAGATCACTTCGTCGAAAAATAATAAAGTGCCGTTTTTGGTACAAATATCCCGAAGGAATTGCAGGTATTCTTTTTCCTGCAACAGCAAACCATTATTCGCCGGGATAGGCTCAATGATCACGGCTGCTATCTGGTCCTTGAATTCTGCAAACGCTTCTTCAACGGCCGCTTTATCATTCAAAGCCACCACAATGGTTTCATCGGCAAATGATTTAGGAACGCCAGCCGACGACGTTTCGCCAAAAGTAACCAGGCCGGAGCCTGCCTTTACCAACAGGGCATCGGTATGGCCATGGTAACAACCTTCAAACTTTAAGATCTTATCGCGTTTGGTATAACCCCTTGCCAGCCTTATCGCCGACATTACCGCCTCGGTACCTGAACTTACAAAGCGCAGTTTTTGAATAAATTTATTGTTTTTAAGGATCAGCTCCGCCAGTTCATTTTCCAGCGCGGTTGGTGCGCCAAAGGAAGTGCCGTTTTGCATCACCTCTATTACTTTTTCCCTTACCTTCGGGTGGTTATGCCCCAGGATCAGCGGCCCCCACGAGCCGCAAAAATCAATAAACTGGTTGCCGTCAGCATCCCATATTGCGCTGCCGTCACCTTTCTCAATAAACAGCGGCGTACCATAAACGGATTTAAACGCCCTTACCGGCGAGTTTACGCCGCCAGGGAAATACGTTTTCGCCTTTTCATACAACGCAGCAGACTTCTCCCTGCTGATATCCGGCTTGGTAGTAGTACCTGCCGGTTCATCACTATCACCACTGAATTTCTTTTTTAAAGAATCGAACATGTTATTTAGCTGAAAGCTGAAAGCGTAAAGCTCAAAGCTTATGTTTTGTAATTGTTATTTCAATATTTTCTTTCAAGCTTTAGGCTTTTGCCTTTCAGCTTTTACCTCCTACAACCATTTATTCTCCAGCACTTCCTTCGCATGATAGGTTAATATCGCACTGGCGCCTGCACGCCTGATAGAGGTAAGTACTTCGGTAATGGCACGCTGCTCATTCAGCCAGCCTTTTTGGATGGCTGCTTTTATCATAGCATACTCGCCACTCACATTATATGCCGCAACCGGCAGTTCCGTATTGTCTTTTATCAATTTAATGATATCAAGGTAAGGCAGTGCCGGTTTTACCATTAAAAAATCGGCGCCTTCAAGCTCATCCAGGTTGGCTTCAATCAGCGCCTCGCGCTGGTTGGCCGGATTCATCTGGTAAGTCTTTTTATCGCCGAACTTTGGGGCCGAATTTAAAGCATCCCTGAACGGGCCATAAAAGGCGCTTGCGTATTTAGCCGAGTACGACATGATAGAAACGTTGGTAAACTTGTTTTCGTCCAATACCCTGCGAATATAGCCTACGCGCCCGTCCATCATATCCGATGGGGCAATAATATCCGCTCCGCATTGTGCATGGGCCAGGGCCATTTTACCCAATACCTCCAGCGTTTCGTCGTTCAGGATCTCGCCGTTTTCGACAATACCATCATGCCCGTCGCTGCTGTAAGGGTCCATAGCCACATCAGTGATGACGCAGGCTTCCGGAAAATTCTTTTTTACCTCGCGGATGGCACGCAGGTACAGGCTTTGTTCCCGGTGGCTTTCGGTAGCGTATTTATCTTTTAATGATTCGTCGATATTCGGGAAAAGGTCGAAGGAATTCAAGCCAAGTTTCAGGCAGCTTTCAATTTCGCGCAGCAAATTATCTATCGAATACCGGAAAATACCCGGCATGGATAACACTTCAGTTTTTTGGGCGATACCTTCAATAATAAACAAAGGGAAGATCAGGTTAGCCGCGCTGACGTGCGTTTCCTGTACCATCTGGCGGATCACTTCGCTTTTCCGGTTTCTACGGGGTCGTTGTAACATTTTATAGGATAAATAGGCCTGCAAAAACAGGAGTGACAAAGTTAATAAAGGAAAACAAATTCAAGCACTATTAAAACCCGTCTGATTTACGTTATGGGCAGAAATGGTGCATTTTCTAAAAAAAATGTCATCCACATGATTTTTTTTAAGGAACAGCATTGGCGATTGATAATTTGGAAAAATATTTTCTATTTTTATTGTAAATTTTATCACAGGATGAAAAAATATTTTTACGCGCCGATACTTGCTGTGTTATTCCTGCTGTTAATCAATAGCTGCCAGAAGCAAACCGACAACGACCCCACACCCATTATACCCAAATCAACTAAAGATTCAGTGCCGGTAGCAAAAGCCCCGGCCGATACAACAATTTCATTGCCTGTTAATTCAGTTGTATTAACAGGCTCCGGTACCGATGCGACCGGGCATATCATTGGATATCTTTGGACCCAGGTTTCAGGCCCGTCTGAAGCGACAATTGTAAATGAAAGCTCCGCAACGGCTTCATTCAAGGGGCTTATAGCCGGCACGTATAAATTTCAGTTGGCGGTGATAGATGATAACGGGCTTACCGGCCTGGCCAGCGTTTCGGTAATTGTTAAACAGGCCACCATGGTAACGCTTACTTTACAACCTGCCAATAACCCGGGTGAGTCAAACATTGGGATCTGGAACGGGGCCGACTGGACTAACCACACTTCCGTAGAGGAGCCAATATCGGCATGGACCAAAGATTCTTTTCCTACGGTTATCAGGAACCTGTTGAAATTCGACCTGAGCACCATCCCTGCAAACGCGACCATCGTCAGCGCCAGTCTTCAATTATATTCAGATACAATTCCGCAAAACGGTGATTTAATTCACGCCAATTACGGGACGGATAATTCTGTGATTATACAGCAGGTTGCTACCAGCTGGGATGTGACCTCATTAACCTGGTTTAACCAGCCGGCCGGCCTCACTGCAAACCAGGTAACTATACCAAGCACAACACAGCCGTTCCTGAATGTTAGTGTGGATGTAAAGGCCCTGATTGCGTCAATGGTAAGCTCAGGCGCTAACTATGGTTTTAAACTGCAGCTTAAAAACGAAGTGGAATATACCAGCCGGATCTTCTGCTCCAGTTATTATTCAGACGCTACGCGGCATCCGAAACTGGTAGTGCAGTATATGAAGTAGTTCATGGTTCATAGTTGATAGTTCATGGTTTATGGTTTATGGTTTGAATGAGGGGGCTAAAGTTAGCTGCTTTTGGCTATGAACTATGGACCATCAACTATGAATTAACCCCAAACACCGCTTCTGCCAGCCCGGTTTCATCGGGTGAGTAGGGCAGGGTATATTTTATCCCGGCTTCTTCCAGTTTTTTACCGGTTGATTTACCTATCGCGATTACTTTCTGATCAGGGTGTACTAAGTTCTCTTCGAAATAAGCTTCCACGTTCGATGGGCTGGTAAATACCAGGATCTCCGCGTCACTCGCTTCCGGTTTTTCTTCTTTGATGGTTTCGTAAACGGGCAGGTCGATGATCTTTGTATCGGCCGAAAGCCCGAGCTGGATGCTCCGCAGAGAATCCTTGGCCGACGGGAACGCGATGTTGAGCCCGTTAGCCAATTCCGCAAATTCAGCGGCTACAATGGCGGTATCAATACCCTCGCCGATGTAATCAACAAAATAACCCTTGCGGCGCAGCATATCTTCTGACCCGCTGCCCATGGCGCCAAATTTTACTTTCTTTGGTAATAGGGGATCGAGGTTAAAAAAGTATTCCACGGCATTTTTACTGCTGAAAAACACCCAGTCAAGGTTTCTTAATATAAAGTTATCCAGGTTATTGATCACAGGTACCGTGCGGATGAGCGAACGGTCTTCAACGGCTATTCCGTGTTTTTCCAATGCCCGGCGGAAATAGCTTTTTTCGGTCAGTTCACGGCTGATAAATACTTTTTTAGGGAATACCCTGTCCTTTGCAAAATACGAGACTACCTTTTGCGCTAAGCCTTCGGTGGTTTCAGCCTCTAAAAAAAGCCTGTCGGGGAAATCTCCGCCTTCATCGGCTTTTGAAGTAAATACCTGGAATTGCCCGTCTTCTTTCCGGCAATAGCATCCTAAAGGCATATGGCAGCCGCCGCCAAACAGTTTTAAAACGGTACGTTCCACTGCAAGCTGCTCCACCACATCGGGATGGTTCATCGGCTGCAGGGCATTAAACAGCTCGGTATCGTTTTCGCGGATCTGGATGGCCAGGGCGCCTTGCGCAGGTGCAGGTACCAGTTCAGCCGGGTTTAACTCTTCAACATGAAAATCACTCAGATCCAAACCAAGGCGGTAAACGCCGGCTTTGGCCAGCATAATAGCATCGTAATTTTCTTCGCGCAGCTTATTTACCCGGGTTGGAACATTACCGCGCAGGTCGATTATATCCAGATCGGGCCGGTAAGCCAGTAACTGCGCTTTGCGGCGGTTGGAAGATGTACCCACGATACCACCGTATTTTACCGATAACTTCTGGTGCACATCCACGCAATCTTTTAGTATCAATAACAATTCAGACGCGTCTTCACGTTCAGAAACGGCGGCGATGAGCAATCCCGGCGGGTTTTCAGTAGGCAGGTCCTTATGCGAATGGATGGCGAGGTCAATAGTGCCTGCCAGCAGTTCCTCTTCCAGCTCTTTGGTAAAAAAACCTTTGCCTTCCAGTTTATCCAGGCTTAAATGCAGGATGCGGTCGCCCTGGGTTTTGATGATCTTTAATTCGGCGGTAATGCCAAGCGCGGCCAGGCTGTCCTGTACAAAATGCGCCTGCCATAAAGCCAGGTCGCTGCCGCGGGTTCCTATGATGAGTTTTCTATCCACTTTACGTAATGTGCTGCAAATTTAACTTTTTATGCAGATGATTTACGGAATAATTGTGGATGCCGGTTGTAAGGGTAAAAATTGTTTATGCGACCGGGCGGGCAGCAGCGTACGGGCAATAGCCAGGCGGATGATTTAATATGCACAAATATATGTGCGGTAAGGACCCTGTCATCGAAACAAATGACCGAATGATAAATATTTGATAAAATTGATGTAGCAGATACTCCCGGATATTCCCTAAATTAGCTGTCGTTAAAACATTTATAAACCAAGCTACATGAACCGGAATTTATCGCTCTGCCTCGCACTTGTCCTGCTGTCCATTGTAAACACCTTTGCCCAAACCGCAGCTAATACCATGCCCAGGATCATTGAAAAAGATGGCGGCCATGCCCTGCTGGTGGATGGAAAGCCCTTTTTGATGCTGGGTGGGCAGGCCCATAACTCCAGCGCGTGGCCCGGCATGATGCCCAATGTTTGGCGTGCTGCAGCAGCCATGCACCTGAATACGCTTGAGGTGCCCATTTACTGGGAACAGGTAGAGCCGGAGCCCGGAAAGTTTGATTTTTCGGTAGTAAATACCCTTATCAGCCAGGCAAGGCAGCATAAAGTACATTTGGTACTGCTATGGTTTGCCACCTGGAAAAACGGCAGCAACCACTACATGCCCGAGTGGATGAAGCGCGATGCCGCCAAATATCCTAACGTAACTAATCAAAAAGGGCAGCCGGTTGATTCGCCTTCGCCAAATGTGAAGGCTACGCTGGATGCTGATATCAAAGCTTTTACCGCCGTAATGCGCTATTTAAAAACCACCGACCCGCAGCATACTGTGCTGATGGTACAGGTGGAGAACGAAAGCGGCGCATGGGGAAGCATTCGGGATTACTCGCCACTGGCACAAAAAATGTTTGAGGGCCAGGTGCCTGCAGCATTGATGACGCCGGGAGTGCTTGGTGCATTAAATGTGCCTGTGGTGAGCAGCGGAACCTGGCAACAGGTATTTGGAGACCGGGCCGACGAGTATTTCCAGGCATGGTCGGTCGCCCGGTTCATCGGGCAGGTGGCCGCGGCAGGTAAAGCGGTTTACCCATTACCACTGTACGTGAACGCTGCCTTGCGCGAGCCTTTTGGCAACCCTACCGCCAATAACTACGAAAGCGGGGGCCCTACGGATAACGTGATCCCGATATGGAAAGTAGCCGCCCCGGCTATTGATATTGAAGCGCCGGACCTGTACCTGAACTCCAGCGACAAAGTGCTTAAAGTACTCGATTTGTACGGCCGCCGCGATAACCCTTTATTTGTGCCGGAAGCCGGTTTAATTGCCGAAAACGCCAAATACTTTTATACCGTACTGGCGCATGGCGGCATAGGTTTCTCGCCCTTTGGGATTGATGATAACGGGGTGGCCGAAAAGGATGCTTTGATGACCGAACGCCTGTCGCCGTTTGCACAGGAATACGCCGCAGCGGCCCCAATGATGCGCCAGCTGGCCGAGTGGGCATTTGAGGGCAGGGTAAAAGCCGTGGTAGAGCGCGAGGACCATGCCGAACAAACCATAGACCTGGGCGCATGGCAGGCCGACGTGAAATTCGGCGGCGACGGCAGGGCAAATGCCGCACCTGTATATAACCAGGCTACCGGTAACCTGTTATTGGCAAAGCTGGCCGAAAATCAGTTTATAGTAATGGGTACGCGCTGTCATCTCAGTTTTCAACCCCTTGGCGCTAATGCCGGCAAAGCCTGGCAATACCTGAAGGTTGAAGAAGGCCGGTACGAAAACGGAACCTTTAAATCTCTCCGTATCCTTAACGGCGATGAAACCGATTGGGGTGGCCCGGGCTTTGGTAATATGCCAACGGTTTTACGGATCTCATTGGTGGTCAGGTAAAAATGTCATTAGGTCATTAAGTCATTTGGTCATTGGTTGGGCGGGTGGCGTGGGATAGGGCAGGCGGGCAATAAACATAGCAAGCACATGCCCATGCTATTGCAACGGGGTAAAATCGAAAAAGTAATCTGCTATACATTCACCCTGTCGCCATGTGATTTCGGCTCCGAGATCACCAGGAAATGGAGATCTGTACTGCTGTTGTTAAGGATGCGGTGCCGGGTTTTTGGGACGAAATGGATAGATTGCCCCTGCTGTACCGTTACCGTTTCGCCTTCCACCTCAAAAGTGGCGGTTCCCTGCAAAATGTAAAATACCTGCTGGGCGCGTTCGTGGTAATGCGTTTGTTCGGCGGCACCGGGGGGAATACGTTCCTGTATTACGGCCAGGCTGTCTGAGCGAAGCAGGTGCCAGCCGTCGCATTGGTCGCCCCAGGTATAATGCTGGGCGTTTTGGGTTGAGGTGATGTGTTTATTCATGGTTGTTTTCTTCGTATTGCTGCTGCAGTTTGCGCGGGGCACGGTTATACCAGGCAGTTTGTAATAGCTCAGTTAACTCCTCAGGCGCTACCCTTTGCAGGTTCACCAGCATGTAATCATAATTGAGGTAATGGTCGGTAATAAAATAGGTAAGCGGGTCCTTCAGCATCCATTTTTCGCGGATGATGGATTGCACCACCAAAGTTCCACCATCCTCCTTCATCCTGGCGAATAGTTTTTTGTTGACATAAAAACCCGGCGTACCATAACACAGCTTCTCCGTAACCCCTGGCCAGGGCAGGCAGGTTTTCCGCAGAAACTCCAGGTAAATGAAGGTGTTGTCGATCATTAGGGTAAATGTCGGAAGTTTTAAGGGGATTTGGAAAGGGGAGGAGGCGGATTCAAAAGTATTATTTGAGGTTTATCAGTTTTAATTCGTTGATGTTCAAAATCACGGGGTTAGCCACATTTTGTTTGCTTCACCCATTTCCCTACATTTAATTCCAAATTCCTAAAAAACTACCATGAACGATAAAACATCCCGTGCCGCAGCGCTGCTGTTTGCCAGGGCGCTGCCGGGCATTATTTTTTTGATGCAGGGCTATGGCAAAATATTCACCTACACGGTGCCCAAAGTGTACGGTATGTTTTTTAAAGATTTTGAAAAAACCTGTCTGCCCAAATGGTTAATATGGGGCACAGTTTATTATACTTCGTATGTGGAGCTGATCTGCGGATTTTTGCTCATCGTTGGCCTTTTTCGTAAATATGCCTTAACCCTGCTGGGGATTGATCTGCTGGTGGTTTCCTTCGGTCATGGCCTGCTGGATCCGATCTGGGATCTGCAGCATGTGATCCCGAGGGCTGTTTTGCTGATCTTTATTTTGGTGGCGCCGGGGGATTGGGACAGGTGGAGTTTGGATGGGGTGGTTTTTGGGAAGAGGGCGGTTAGATAGTTGTTATGCAATTGGCGGTAATGTCCGCAGGGTGGACTCACCCCGACTACGCTACGCTGGTCGACCCTCTCTACGGCAGGCCGTAAAGAGGGTGGGAAAGAAGTTTTTATTTTTTTCCTCCGCCCTCTTTGCCGCTTGCGGGAGAGAGGGCAGGTCGAGCGGAGCGATGACCGGGTGAGTAGACTCGCCGCCATCCGATGGCGGTAATCTCCGCAGGGTGGACTCACCCCGACTACGCCACGTTGGTCGACCCTCTCTACGGCAAGCCGTAAAGAGGGGAGGGAAGAAAAAGTAAAAAATATTTTTCTTATTTTCCCCTGTGCCAAATATTATTGATTTATGTCGTGAGTTGAGGCGGAGAGAAACTCCGGCTGAAAAACTGCTATGGGATCATTTAAGGAACAGAAAGCTTTTTAATCAAAAATTTTTGAGGCAGCACCCGATTTGCGTAACTTTTGCATTTGGGAGGTACTTATATTATATACCGGATTTTTATTGCCATAAAGCAAAATTAGTGATCGAGGCAGATGGGCCAATTCACCTGTTAAAAAAGGAATATGACGAAAACCGGGATGAAGCATTAAAGGCTTTGGGATTAAGGATTTTAAGGTTTGATAATGCGCAGATTCTGACTGAAACACAGATGGTGCTGGAAAAGATAAAAGAATATTTGTAACGGAATTTTGCTAGCCCGGAGTTGGCGTATATACATTGGCGGTAATAAACGCGCTCCGTTGACTCACCCCGACTACGCTGCGCCTGCCTTTCGGCAGGCTGGCTGGTCGACCATCTCTACGGCAGGCCGTAAAGAGGGTGAAGAAGGTTTGTTTTTTTTAGCCCTCTTTGCCGCTTGCGGGAGAGAGGGTAGGTAGAGCAGAGCGATGACCGGGTGAGTAGACTCGCCGCTATACACTGGCGGTAATGTCCGCAGGGTGGACTCACCCCGACGTTCCGCCCCTTCGGCGGACGTCGACCCTCTCTACGGCAAGCCGTAAAGAGGGTGGGAAAGAAGTTTTTTTTTGCCCTCTTTGCCGCTTGCGGGAGAGAGGGCAGGTCGAGCGGAGCGATGACCGGGTGAGTAGACTCGCCGCCATGCAGGTGCGGCAATGTCCGCCGGGTGGGACTCTCCCTGTCCGCATATCGATGGCGGTTGAAAACCGCAGCAATGCACAACCATGAGTTACAAACTCGCGGCATCGGGGAATAGAGCGAAGTTTTTATACATATTTTTCTTTAAAAATACAAGTAAATTACAGAAGTTATTAGTGTGCCGGGTGTCCCGGGTGTATTCATCCGTGCCGGGTGGTTCAGGTGCACCTGCTTATTTGGCAGCGGGCAGTTGGCCGCACTCGGGGCGATCAGCCTTAGCGATTAGCTCCAATAGCTCAGCAATCCGCTATATCACTACGAAAAGATATTGATTTAGTGATTTTCGCTTACAAACCGCTAAATTCGCAAGTAACACCATGAAAGATAACCTGCAGCAGCTTTTCGGTAATATTGATATCTACCTGTTCGACCAATTGCTGAAGGGCACTTACGATAACTGCCACACCATTCTGGATGCCGGCTGCGGGGGCGGACGCAACCTGGTTTATTTTTTACAAAACGGCTATTCTGTTTACGGCGTCGACCCAAACCCGGAAGCTATTGACGCTGTAAAAAAGCTTTCCCAAAACCTGGCGCCGGCCAACCCTTTAAGTAATTTCGTGGTGGCCCCGGCAGAAGTTCTGCCTTTTGATGATGACAGTTTCGACCTGGTGATCAGCAGCGCGGTATTGCACTTTGCCCATAGCGATGAACACTTTGAAAGTATGCTGCACTCGATGTGGCGGGTGTTGAAACCGGGCGGCTATTTATTTGCCCGCCTGGCATCTGACATCGGCCTCGAAAACCTGGTATTGCCTACCGGCCATGGCCGTTACCTGCTGCCTGATGGCTCCGAACGTTTTTTGGTGAGCGAAAAAACACTGCTGAATTATACCCGCGGTTTGAACGCCCGGCTGATGGAACCTATTAAAACCACCAACGTGCAAAACATGCGCTGTATGACGACATGGTGTTTGCAGAAGGCGTAAAGGCAGAGCAATCCGAAAATATCAACCAAAAAACTGATCCCCGTCATTTTTATAAACACAAAAATGCTGCACCTTTGCCGGCTATGTTAATTTACAAGAAATTTATATTTGATTCGGCCCACTTTTTACCTAATGTACCCGAAGGGCACAAATGTAAAAACATGCACGGGCATACTTACCAGCTAACTGTTTTTATGGATGGCCCGTTGCTGCCCAATGAAGGTTGGGTAATTGATTACGGCGATCTGAAAAGACTGATCAAACCCATCATTGACCAACTGGACCATCATTGCCTGAATGAGATCCCCGGCCTTGAAAACCCAACCAGCGAAATATTAGCCATTTGGCTGTGGAACCAGGTAAAGCCACTTATCCCTGCCTTAAAAAGGGTGGAGTTGAATGAAACGGCATCGTCGGGGGTGATCTACGAGGGGGAATAAAAGGTGGCGTTTTAAAGCTCAAGTGTTATTTAGTTTTATTGTTGGCTTTGGTTTGGAGTATAACAGGCAGTTCGTCTAACTTTTAAAACCTGAGATCGGGGGATTTTATGAAATCAACGCGGCGATAGCCTGTTGGCTGGCATCAATTGCCCTATTGATTAAAATGTTATCATCAGCCTAAAACAAAACGCCCTTAAACAGCTTATTCTTTATACAGAAGGAAATCTTCTGTTTATCGGGTACCTTACATTGGCATGGGTATTTATAAATAAAATTTAAGTCCCCATGAAATCATTACCAACAGACATTACTGACCCTGTATTTTCAAAACCTATTACTTATAGCAAGATTGATCAGTTTTTTTTGAAATATATCCGCGATGAACGGGACCTTCCCTTTATTTATTTCACTTTAAAGATCATTTTCCTTTTCATCCCTTTTGCGGTATTATTGTATACCAACCTGTTAACGGGTTGGCTATGGGCTGCAGCGGCCCTGGCATATATGGGCCTTAATGTAGTGTTTTTTATCGGCCGGTTTGCTTTAATGTTTCACTGCATTGCACACCGGATATTATTTAAGAAGGAGTTTAATTACCTGAATGCTTTTATCCCTTATTTTATAGCCCCATTTTTTGGTCACATGGCCTATACTTTTTATTCGCACCACGTGGGGATGCACCATGCCGAAAATAATTTAGAAGATGATGAAAGTACTACTATGCCTTATCAGCGGGATTCAGTAAGGGGATTTTTACTTTATTTCAGCCGGTTTTTATTGGTTGGGATGTACAATGCCGCCGCCTACTTTAAAAAAAGAAACCGGAATAAATTAATACAAAGCCTTTTACGCGGTGAAATATTATTTTTCTTATTGACTGTTTTGATGTGTTTTGTAAACTGGCCGGCAACCCTGTGCGTGTTTGTTTTTCCTTATTTTTTTTACCGGTTTGTGGCGATGTTTGGCAATTGGGCGCAGCATGCTTTTATTGATCCGCTTGATCCCGGAAACTCCTATAAAAACAGCATTACCTGCATCAATACCAAATACAATTGGTTATGCTGGAACGATGGCTACCATATTTCTCATCACCTGAAACAGAACCTGCACTGGACAGAACATCCCGGCTATTTTAAGGCAACCATTGCAAATTATGTTACAAACGATGCGGTTGTTTTTTATCAGATCGATTTTATGCTGGTGTCCCTGTTTCTATTGAGCAAGCGCTATGATCTGCTGGCTAAATATTTTGTAAATATTGGAGACCGGTTTAAGTCAGATGCTGAAATCATATCGTTTTTAAAAGAAAGAGTTCGACGTTTTACATTTGTTAACAACACTGAAATTTTGGTTGTTACTGAATAAGTTATCAAACTGCCGGCTTTTAATTTATATCAAACTACAAAAGGCATTTATTAAATTTACCTGACGGCTATTTACACCTTTACGATGAAACAGCAATTCCATTACGCCACAGTAACCGAAGCGATTGAACAGCTTAAAAAGCAGGGGTTTACTGTAGACCTCAATTTAAAGGAAAACCATTTGATTGCCGGGGAACATACTTACCCCGCCGATGAATTTGAGATTGTCGACCTGTACCGCTATGAAGGAGCATCTGATCCTGCTGATGAAGCTACCGTTTACGCGCTTGCCAACCCTTCAGGCGTAAAGGGCATATTGGTTTCTGGATACGGCATCTCAGTTGATGAAGCCTCAACAGAAACATTGAAGCAATTGCATTATAAATATTTGGAGGGGAAGAAGTAAGAAAATTAAAACTTACGAAGTTTCTAAAACTTCGTAAGTTTGGAAGAGAAGGATTATTTTATCCCGTAATGATCATTCATTAATTTTTCGAACAAGCCGTTAGGCAATACTTTCTTAAGCGTTACCGCAATTGTTTGGCCAAAAGCGCCGATCAGGTAACGGGGTGCAGGGCTTGACGAATCGACAATCTCGCAGATCTTTTTACCGATCACATCAGGGTTGGCGCCAATGCTTTCATCCTTTTCCATGCTGGCAACGGCAGTGGTAAATTCTTTTTCAAGTTGCTCATTTTTAAGTGGGAAGGGCACCTTTTCACGACTGCCGGTAAAGTCGGTTTTAAAGTCGCCGGGGTTGATCAGCGTTACTTTAACGCCGGTATTACGCAGTTCCATTCGCAAGCTTTGCGAGTAACCTTCTATGGCATATTTTGATGCGCTGTATAAGCCCTGGTAAGGCAAACCAAACAGGCCGGCCAGTGAGCTTACATTGATCACCAGGCCTTGTTTGGCTTCTATCATTTTTGGAATAACCGCGCTGCTCACTCTGATCACGCCAAAAAAGTTAACCTCGAATTGTTTTTTGGCATATTCAACAGGCATGGCATAGGCAGGGCCGGTTACACCATTGCCTGCATTGTTTACCAGTACGTCAATTTTGCCTTCGGCTTTAATGATTTTATCAACGGCCGCGTTTACAGACGCATCATCGGTAACATCCAGCTGGATAGGTTTAAAGGATGCTGAACTTAAGCGTTTAATATCGCGCGACGAACCATATACGGTGTGGCCTTTTGCCTGCAATGCATTTGCAACAGCTAAACCTATACCGGACGAAGCGCCGGTCACTAAAATTACTTTGCCCATTTTTTGATTTAATAATGATTTTCTAATGCAATGCAAACCTGATGGTTTGCGCTATAAAAATGCAAATTTATATGAAAGCAAAGAAATTGTTTTTTGAATTTCCTGATAATCAGTAATGCCGCCCTAAAGTCGGATCTTGTAATTTGCAGAAAGGAAAAATTACCTGCCGCCAGGTCACCTTCTCTAAAAAACACGACGGGCAAAAGCGGTTGGTCAAAAAAACAAGGGCGATATAACTAACGGATCGTTAATAAAAAAACATTTAGCTGTTGTTTGCTTTTTATTTTTTCACACTCACTTCAGTAGTAGCCGTCCTGCGGGTTGCAGTGTATACTATGCCGTTTACCATTTCGTATCCGGTTGAAACACTTTGGGCATATCGTTTTAAAATAAGCCCTGTAAAATTATCTATTAACAAAGATCCGTTGATACGGCTATTCATATTGCCCCCTAATATGGAAGTTTTGTGGGTGACGGTGGTAGTGTGCCCGGTGATGGCGTAAATGCTGTAATTTGTTTCTTTTGACGGTGTTGCGTCCGTCCATGAATAGCCTTTTTTTACAGCGGGGTTTACCGGGAAATCTGCCATAAATTGCAGCGTAGCCCCCGGCGATAAATACTCCGGCTGGATCCCGGTAAAGGATAAAAGGGTGTCGTTTGCAGCAGCAGTATTTCTTACGCTCAATATTTCTCCCTTATTATTTACCATAACGGTAGAACGGGCATTTAACATTTTTTGCAAGCCCAGGTGGATGGCAGAATTAGGGTCGGCGGGTTTATCCGAATTATACACCAGATTTTGGTCCATTGCATTGATCGTGTCAATTATTTTATCAGTTGTAATGGTAATTGATGCCCCCTTTTCGGATACATCTGTAACCTTATAAGTTTTTGTGACGATGGAATATGAACTTACATGTAAGGTTTGGCTTCCACGCTGTAATACACAATTTGATTTGGTTAATACCCGCCGCTGAAATTCATCGCCTTTTTTAAACCTGACCTGTGCGCAAACAACACCGCCTATAACCGATAGGATGATAAGCAGGATATGTTTGACTCTGGTTGGCGTAATCTTCATTTTTTATATTTCTTATGATTGTTTCCTGGAGGGCAGATATGTGGGTGCCGGCGAAGGTTGAGCTTGTGAATAAGCCAGGCGGAATTAAATCCGGATCGGTTTGGTTTTAAATCTATGTTTACCCTTACGCCTGCCTTTAACCGCTTTTTTGTCTGTAGCTACTGTTAGCTTTATACTGATAGTTCCAGGTATAGCAGGTGTCGACCAGTACGTTGGTGTATTTACTTGCGGCAACAAAGGAGATTTGAGGCTTAATACCTCCGGCATTACGGGGATAGATAATTTTCCGGGTGTTGTTTTGCCTGATGATGCGGGCTCTTGCGGTAAAGGCGGCATATCTGGTGGTGGCGGAGCTGGCAGGTCAATCACCTCCGGTGCGGGCTTGTCCTGTATCGTTTGTTGCGGTAATGGTGGCGCGTCCGGGGCCTCAGGTAATGGAATATCGGTACTTTCGAGTTCAGTGCTCATTTTTTCCGGCCGGCCGGGAGCAGCTGCAAAAGGCGATGTCGTAATAATAGCGGCCACGTACGGCATCTTTACAGGAGGAGCCGCCGGCTGGGCGGGTATAGGTATATCACCAGGGCTCAGCAGCAATGATTGGGCTGCTGCTTGCTTTCCCGCAGTATTTCCCTTAGTTGTGGATCCCGGAGGCAGGGGCGGGGGCACATTCCAGTCGGATAAGTTGCGTGCCTGCGCTATTGCGCTATTCAAAGATATGGTTAGCGCAATTAACGCAAACAACAAAGCAAGCAGTAGTTTTTTACCGCCATTGATTTTCTTTGTTTGTATGTTTATATACACTATTGCCATTCAATTATCTTGCCACCGATAGCGGATAGCTTATTATAAATGTTGAATTTAGTTTATCTGAAGAATACCTTGTTAAATCAGTTATGCCAATGCCGATTGCTAAGGGGCTGTCAAAGGGTTTAATGCCCAAGGAGCAGCCTAAATTTATCCCGGACCATTCAGTAATAAAGTTAACATTTTTTATTAACTCGTAAGATATGCTTCCAAATATCGCCGTGCCATGCCTGCCCCTGCCATTCTTGATATCCAGGGCGCTTTTAGTATAAAATCTACCGTTACCAATGCCGATGGTATAGGTAAGCCTTGAGCTGCCAGGCGTGGCAGATGGCAGCGCCTGCAGGGCATGGCTAAATGCAAAATAGAACGTTGAACCTGGCGAATCCGACTGTCGCTTGTTGGCAAATAATTGTAAACCGCCCGCTGAGATGCTGCTGCCTGCAAAAATTTGGCGGCTTATCTGAATATTTCCCGAAAGATCCTTTACTTCATCTACATTGGTGATATTCATACCGAACGCCACGTTTACTGCTTTTTGAGGATCACCCGCACAAAAACCTCCAAAGGCTATCAAATCAGCCCTGGTGCGATATGGTTGCGGGTAATCGCCCCCAATACCGCCAAATATATAAGTACCGAACCCTCCCCAACCTGATGGCGAGATCAGGTTTTGCAGCACGCCGTTTGGTAAAAGCTCGTCACTTGTATCTTTAGCCTTAGACGGTGCAAGTAATGAATCCATTTTTTTTTGGACGGCGTCCTCAAAAGTGGTTTGTGCCAATGCAGCACCAGAAAATACCAAATACAGGGGTATCGTAAAAAAAAATAGTCGCCATATTCTCGATCCGCAATTCATTAGCTTAAAGTACCATGGTTTGAGTTAAAGGGCGCTTGACAGTTTCATCCTAAATTAAGTATTTTTTCTAGTAACACATAATCGTTATTAAACAAATGCACGATCACCGGCCTGTTAAAAACATCCATTCAAAGGTTATTTTATCTGCCCGATGCGACTTAATAAACACCGTAAATCTAAGCTTTATTATTCCTGTAAAAATACCAACTGCTTTGTATTGTTCGCCGGGGTGCCTTCCCATAAAATTGTACCGTAAAGAATTCAAAATTAAGGCATATGAAAAATTTAGAATATTTAATTTATTGTATCCCCGTTATCTTTATCCTATTATCACACAAGCACTTGCTCAAATACCGTAAGCTAAGAAACACAGGAAAGATCCCATACATCATCAGCGCGAAACAGCGTAAAAATGTATATTTTTACCTGGCAATATTGTCCGTGGTGGCCATTTTAATTATTCAAATTCAATTTTTCTGAAAAAACTACCGTTTTAAAACCAGCAAATGGCAGGCGCTAACGCTTAACGCAGGAAGTTACAGGTAGGTCGATGATTTTCAGCCTTTGCAGTATACGAAACCGGCACATTTGCGGATAGGTTTGAAATGGCTACCTTTAACTTGGAACACGCATCCGGCTATGAAACACTTTTTTTCTATTTGCTTTTTTTTAGTTGCAATTTCGTGCTCCGGTCAAAATAGCGATAGTTTAAAGAAAATTATTTTTGGTAATGCATCCGACCAAATACGTTTAACCGCCACAAATACATTCTTGAGGCATCCGTCACGAAAAAATCCGGAAGAAACAATGGTGGTTGCCCGGAAAGGATTAAGCCTTGCCAGCCGGCTAGGTGATAGAAAAGCTGCAGGTTTAATACTGCTGGCCATAGGAAAAGCTTATGATTTAGCAGCAAAATTTGATTCTGCGGCATATTATTTTGATAAGGCCACTGTAGTTTTGGGTGCTATTAAAAACCAGGACTCGCTTACAGCTGAATATATGGAGTTGGCGAAATCATATACTCAGTTGAAGAATTATGATAAGGCGATCCGGTTAAATCAAATGGTGATTGCTGTTTTTTCAATAAACGGCTCACCCAGGCAGCTAATAACTGCTTTGAGCCAGGCAGGTGAGTTATACGAGGCGAGCCATAAATATCGCGAAGCACTCAGTTATTATAAGCAAGCTTTCGACATCAGCGACTCACTGGATTTTGTTCAAAAAACGAAGGAAAATACTTCCGAAGCATTCAGCAGGAGTTTTATGAAAGATGTTTTGGGAAGCTTAAAACAGAAAAGTGAATCGGAACAGGATATTTTAAAAGCCATCGAAACAAAAAAATCGCTGAACGATACATTGGCGCTCACTATCAATTATTTTAACCTTGGTTTATTATATAAAAGTAAAAAGTTGTACCCGCCATCATTGGATGCATTGCAAAAATGTTTGCAATACGCCACTAAAATAAATTATGGGGCCATGCAAAGCAGCGCGGTAAATGAAATAGCTGATCTGTATGAGCAAAAGGGAGATTACAGGCAGTCGCTTGTTTATTTAAAAAAGCACATGGTGTTGACCGCTTTAAATAATACCGGCCAATCAAAAACCATCGACGAGTTGCAAACCAAATACGAGATAACTCAAAGAGAAGACCAGGTGCTTCAACAGCAATTTGAAATTACCAAACGCAATTACTGGATGACCGGCATTTTTGTGTTCATGGGGTTAATGCTTTTTATAGGGTTTATTTATTATAAGCAAACAAAGTTAAAGCAACGCAATATTGCCATGCAGGCGATCATTGAAACGGAAGAAAGCGAGCGAAAAAGAATAGCACAAGATCTGCACGATAGCGTAAGCCAAACCATGACGGCTGCCAAAATTAATTTAACTGTTATAGGCGGTGAATTGCCTTTTGTAAACGAGGCGCAAAAGAAGCGGTTCGAGAAAGCCATCAAACTGGTTGATGACGGTTTCAGGGAGGTACGAACGATATCACACAATATGATGCCCTGGGCGCTGCATGAAACCGGCCTTGCCCTTGTAGTTAAACAATTTGTTGAGAATATTGAAAACGATGCCATCGCCATTAAGCTTTTCAGCAGGGGCTTTGACGAGCCCTTTGATGCAACGACCGAAATTATTTTGTACCGGGTTTTGCAGGAATGCGTAAACAACGTAATGAAGCATGCCGATGCAAGCAGGCTTGATATTTCGTTGATAAGGGATGAACAGAATATAAGTTTAACTATTGAGGATAATGGCAAAGGATTTGAGACCACAGGCCCTGGCGCCTATTGGGGAGTAGGGTTGAACAATCTGAGATCGCGGATCAATTTTTTAAAAGGCAAGGTAGAGATCGACTCACAACCGGGTAAAGGAACGCTGGTATCGGTGTACATCCCGCTGACTCATAAATCCTTATAAATTATATTGCAGGATAAATTTAGTGAGTTCCACCGGGTTTTTAAGGTTCAGTTTTTGCATTATATTTTTCCGGTGTGTTTCAACGGTATAGATGCTCAGGTGCAGGTGATTGGCCATTTGCTGGTTGGTAAAATCCTGTTTGATAAATTGCAACAGTTCAATTTCCCGTTTTGTGAGCTG
>NZ_CAIWNH010000354.1 GCF_903913935.1 uncultured Mucilaginibacter sp. | reverse complement strand
GGCACCTATCAAAATACTTATGCAGGCAATAATACGGCACGCCTGGTTGAAAATGCTACTTTAACGCCTGCTAATGGGCCAAACGCACAAATGCTGCAGGTTTTCCCGGATTACCTTACCCGTCAATATTCATCTTTGACTAACAGGTTAGGCCTTATAACTACTATTGACTATAAATTTAATGCAGATAATACCATCAGTTTATTTGGAACCTATTTGCAGTTAAATGAGGATAGGGAACGCTATACCAAAGATTTGCTTTTGGGCGATTATTCGTACCAGGGTTATATCGGCGGATTCGAACAGCATTTTGAAACACAAACGCGTACCGATCTGCAAAGTATTTATAGTACACAGTTGCATGGCAATGATAAAATTGTTGGTGCTTTAACAACCGATTGGTCACTGGCATACTCCGTTGCCAGCCAGGAATTGCCCGATATGGCAGCGTTTACTACCCTGCAATCCATTAACCCCAACAGCACAGGTACTGCAACTTCCGTAACCTTTGGACCGCTGCAGGTTCGGCCTGAGAGCAGGCAATGGGAACATAATACTGACAAAGATATATCGGCTTACCTGAATTTACATTATCGGGCCACTATTGCGGGCAATAAAACATTGATTAGTATCGGCGGTATGCAGAGGCATAAAACAAGGAATAACTTTGATAATATTTACAATCTGAACTATGTCCCCGATGCTAATTCTACCTACGAGCTATATACTTCCCTTCCTGATGCTAAATTTAATTTTCAGCCAGCATCAGACGCTTTAGGCAATGCAGCAAGTAATGGGGGCGTGTACACGCTCACAGAAAATGTGCAGGCAGGGTATGCCGAAGCCAAATATTTTATCGGCGATCGTTTTGATGCCGTTTTTGGCATAAGGGTTGAAAACACCTATCAATCATTTGTGTCTTCTCTTCCTGTCACCATTGCCGGAAAGTCTGCTACCATCTCTTATATGGATTTTTTACCGGGCATTAATTTAAAATATGCCTTAACCAGTAAATCTAACCTTCGGGCTTCTTATTTTAAATCGATCCTCCGGCCGGCTTTTTCAGACCTGGTGCCCTATGTTGATAATACCGGAGCAGGGCAGGATAATTTTCCTACTACCGGTGATCCCAATTTACAACATTCAAAAATCGATAATTACGACTTTAGGTACGAATTGTTTCCAAACGGACTTGACCAGTTTATGGTGGGCGGTTTCTTTAAAACCATCGTTGACCCTATTGAATATGCTGTAGTTACAACCGGTTTTGCCGCAGGCTATACACTTTCGCCGGCAAACTTCGGTACAGCACACAATTATGGATTTGAGGCTGTTTTTCGCAAGTTTTTCGGGAGCATCGGGATAGCAGGCAATTATACATATACCCATTCGCTGGTAAATTCATCAAAAATATTTCAATATACCGATCCTGCCGACAATAGCTACCATAGTATTATGGTAAACCAACCCAGGCCGCTACAGGGCCAGGCGGCTAACGTAGCTAATGTTTCGGTACTTTATAAAAACACCAAAAATGGTATTGATGCTCAACTGGCTTTGGTTTATACAGGTGAAAGGATTGACTTGTTATCATTATATAAAAACCTGGATAATTGGGAACGCCCTACCACTAACATCGATTTTTCAGCCCAAAAAGAATTTAACCAGCATTATATCATTTATGTCAAAGTAAATAATCTGTTAAATACGCCCTATGAACTGTTTGTAAAACAGCCTAACCAGGCCTATAGCGGGAGCAGTAAACTGCCATTCCAGGAAAGCCCCTATTATGCCACTATCGAAAACGATAAGTATTATGCCAGGTTTTTAATTGGCTTCAAGTTCAAATTTTAAACAACAATAACAACATATTAATACATCAGTAAGCAATCAATTTAATTATCATTTTTTAACCCCATCAAATTTATTATGAAAAATTTAAGAATCGCATTATCCTTGTTAATGCTGGCCGCTTTGGCATCATGCAGCAAGAAAGATAAGGTTGTCGTTTCCGTGCCATTATACAAGGTCGGACAATCAGTAAGCGCAGCTACGCCATTAGCAGGAGCAATTAAAGGTACCATGTTAGCCAATACTACTTATACAATTTCAGGCGACGTGACCATTAACGTTGGTGATACTTTGTTGATCCAGCAAGGTGTAACTGTAAAAGTGTTGAATGGTTCAAACTTTATCGTAAAAGGTATTTTATTAAGTATCGGCACAAAAGCTGCTCCGATCATTATTCAGGATCCTTCTAAAACAAAAACAACAGGTGCTTCAAGTGCTGCAACTGACCCTGCTTACGTTGGCGGTTGGGGTGGTATCTATTGCGATAAAACCTGTCCTTTACTGGTAATTAAATGGACTCACCTTGATTTTGGCGGTGCAGGTCTTGTTGCACCTCCGTTTACTGGCCCTTCAACAGGCGATCAGTATATCGTTTACTGGCAAAATCCAACCGGATTGTTTGTTATGGAAGATTCATGGATTTACGGCGGACCTGACGATGCGGTACGTTTCTATGGCGGTACCATCAACATGATGAGAAATACTTTGGAAAAATGCGGTGGCACCGGCGGTGACGGCTTTAACGCAAAAGGCGGAACACAAGGTAATATGGCTTATAACCTGATCATCGGTGGCGCTACAAACGGTACAAAATCTGCAAATGACCCTGGTACTCAAGGTAACCAAACACAGATTGCTATGTATAACAATACCTACGTAAACGATGGTTTCAGGAACACAGGTACTTATGGTGCACGCAGTGGTTCAGTTGAAGTAGAAAATAACTCAAGGGCTTTAGCTTACAATAACCTTATTGTTGATTGTAATTTTGGCGTACGCATAGCAGGTGGTAATAATGTTACTGCTAAAGTTTATTTAGCGGATACTTTAACCCACAGCACAGGCCCTATCACTAAAACTGCTTACGGTTATAATTTTTATTATGTTGACAATGTAGCTCAGGCTAACCAGATCGTTCCAACCAATATAGCGCAGGCGGTGGTAACACATCCGCAATCAACCGGCATACCTAACATGGCATCATTACTGGGTGCAGGTTATACTTTTGGGTTAGCTTATGATGGTACCTCGTTGATTGGTAAAAACAATCCAAAATTTGTTAACTACCCGCTTCCGAATACGAATTTTGCCAGCCAGGCTTCTGTTGACGGCTTTGATTTCCATCTTGCATCAGGTTCACCTGCAATTGGTATTGGCTATACTGGCTTTTCTCCAATTACTACCACTCAAACCGGTGTTATCAAACTTGATCCAATTTTTGGTTCAAGCGGTATAACCGGTCCTGGAAAAGATGCAGGCTGCTATCAGACCGATGGTACTGGTAACCAGCACTAATAACCAATAAGTTACTTAACCCCTTTTTATGGTTGCTGTTTAAAGCCATAGAAAGGGGTTTTTTGTTTTAAAGATTTATTAAAAACACCTGCATGAAATTCATTTTAACCATTTTTTTTGCTTTCGCGTTGATGCTCTTTGCATCCTGCACAAAATCCCCCAAAAACACCGGGGTTGTTGTTCCGGTTAAGCCGGTAGTTATCCCCGATCCGCTTCCCAACACCGTTGATAAAACTGATACTATTAATGTAATGGCATACAACGTATTAAAGTATGGTGACGGTTGCCAGGGAAATACAGATACTTTAAACAAGTACCTCAAAACGATCATCCAATATATCCGGCCAGACCTGTTCAGTTTTGAAAAAATGGCAGCGTTTGACCCGACGCCCAGCGCGCCTTTTAACCTGGCCGAGGGCATCATAAACAACGTACTTAACGCATTATCGCCCGGTAAGTATGCCTGCGCAACACCTACCAACACTGCACGTGCCACCAATATGAGCGCCCTGTTTTATAACAAGCAAAAATTAGCTTTTGTAAAAACTGAAATTCTGGAGGCTAATATAACCGATTTTGATCTTTATAAACTTTATTATAATGACCCCAATATTGGTATCACACATGACACTACATTTGTATACGTCTTGGTCAACCATACGCAATCGGGTTCGT
This sequence comes from uncultured Mucilaginibacter sp., assembly GCF_903913935.1. Taxonomy (GTDB): domain Bacteria; phylum Bacteroidota; class Bacteroidia; order Sphingobacteriales; family Sphingobacteriaceae; genus Mucilaginibacter. The sequence goes on along the minus strand of NZ_CAIWNH010000354.1, from coordinate 3,909 downwards.
CCAGCACGTCGCGTGATATACAGGTAAGGACCGAAATGCAGAGTCTGCGGTCGAAATTTGCATACCTGCCTAACCTGGTGAATATGGGCGATTTTAACACCCATAACAGTTACGAAGCGGGTTATCAATCGGTGATAAGTGCCGCTGATTCAACCACCCAAATGAGTGACCCGCCGTTTTATCCGGATAAGGCCATTGCATACCCGGCAGAATGGGAAAGCAATACCAGTTTGTTTGCGCCATATCTTACCACTACCACCAGGGCATTGGCTACCTTTCCGAATAGCTGCGGCACTGGCGATGGCGCAAAATCGTGGTACGATCATATTTTTATTTCGCCCTGGCTGGTTAAAGGCAGCAACTATATGCAATATATAGTCAATTCCTATACAACAGTAGGTAATGACGGACATCGCACCGGGGTTGACATTAACAGTGTAACGCCCGTGGTAAACACTTCAGTACCGCAGCCAGTGTTAAATGCCTTGTTCCAATTTTCTGACAAATACCCCATCACCATAAAGTTATTGGTAAAAGCAAACCGTAATGCCTACAGCATCGCCGACCCCAAGGAAAGAAATTAGTGAATAGATTTTTTCAGTTAAAGTGGCTGTCTCAAAAGTCTATGAAATGAAAAGCAAACAAAATAATATTCGGACCTCGTGTTCTTTGTGAATTCTTCGTGTTGTGGTTTGTTTTTTACCACGAAGGGCACTAAGAAAAAACACTATGGTCACAAATACCTAACTGTTCAAAATATAATTTGGTGATATTTTACCTTGAAAGACTTTTGACACAGCCCCTCTTTTATTTAGGTGTGGGGTAAATATTTTGTTGTAATAGGATTATAATAAACAGAAAAAGTAAATTGCAACTGAAATCTTTGTTTTATGGCGCAGCGTCAAAACGAAGAGCCAATTATTACTTACTGTTTTTTACTGATTTATGCAATTATATCATACCCAAAGCGGCGCCCTGCTTGCTTATGAGTCGAAGTTTTACCTGATAGACGAACCCTGGGATACCCTGATCAACAGGGATGGCCTTGAAAGCTATTTATTGAATAAAATTCAAACAGGCCAACCGACTGCTGCTGATGAACAGGCACAATGGCTGATGGATGACGCACTTTTCCCCCCGATCGGCAGCCAGGAAGTTTGGGCGGCTGGCGTTACTTATTTAAAAAGCCGCGATGCCCGAATGGAGGAATCACAAAGCTCGGGCGCAGCAAGTCTGTACGACAGGGTATACGATGCAGAAAGGCCGGAATTGTTTTTTAAGGCGACAGCTGCGCGTGTTTCAGGGCATAAGCAAGTGGTTTATATCCGTAAAGACTCGGCATGGGACGTGCCTGAGCCTGAGTTAACGCTATTTATCAACTCCAATGGCAACATACAGGGCTATACTTGCGGAAATGATATGAGCTCGAGAAGCATTGAGGGCGAAAACGCACTCTATCTGCCGCAGGCAAAAATATACGAGAAAAGCGCCGGGCTGGGGCCTTGTTTGTATGTTACCTCCAAGCCGATCAGTGGTGAAACAGCAATAAATATGGTGATCAAAAGGGGAGAGGTAAAGGCTTACGAAGATTCAACCAAAGTATCACAGATCAAACGTTCATTTACCGAACTGACGGGCTTTTTATTCAGGGAGATGGATTTTCCGAACGGCTGTTTCCTGATGACCGGCACCTGCCTGGTTCCATCTTCGGATTTTACCTTGCGGGAAGGCGATGTGGTGGAGATCACTATCGACGGCATCGGCACTTTAATTAATACCATCGGCATCAACCCAAAACATAAATAAAATGAATATCTGTCTCGCGTCACCTAAACGGCAAAGCCCTCAACCATCCTCGCCAAAGGAGAGGACTTTGACCTTCAGATCAATAGATTTACTTAGCTTTTTAAGCCCCTCTCCTTTAGTGAGGGGTTGGGGAGAGGCGTTGAATCTCAATAAACATAAATAAGATGAAAGGTATAAAGTGTGTGTTCATAGCTACGGCTATTTTGCTGTTAAACTCTTGTGAACAAAAAGAACCTTCTGCCGCAAAATTCGAGAGCGAATATCCCAAAGGAACCTTTGGCTACGACCTCGATTTTTTGAAGCAAAGCGACAGCGTGGTGGTTTTGAACAGCAAGGACGGCAATGCGCAGATCATTGTCTCGCCCAAATACCAGGCTAAGGTGTTTACCTCGACCGCCGATGGCAAAAACGGGAAGAGTTTTGGCTGGATCAACTATAAAACTTTCTCCCAAAAATCACTTGACGCGCATATGAATGCTTACGGGGGGGAAGATAGGTTATGGATTGGGCCGGAGGGCAGCAAATTTGCCGTGTTTTTTAAGCCGCATACCAAAATGGAATTTGCATACTGGCATACCCCAACGGCGTTCGACTTTGAAAATTGGCGCTTAACGGCAAATACAGATAAAAAAGCATTATTAACCAAAACAACAAGGGTATTGAATTACCAGGGTGTAATGTTGAATATGAACATTATCAGGGATATTGCGATCATGGAACCTGCTGATGAAAAGAATTTACTGGGTATAGATTTTGATGATAAAATAAAATCGGTGGCATTTAGCACCTCCAATACTATTATCAATACCAGCGCTTTTCAATGGGATAAAAACACCGGCGCGCCATGTTTATGGAATTTGGATATGTTTACGCCCTCGGCCAAAACGGTAATTGTTGTGCCTTATGATAACGATGCAGCGGGTAAAATAGCGACAACTGACTATTTCGGGCAGATCCCTCCCGACAGGGTAAAGTACAATAACGGCATTTTAGTATTTAAGGCGGACGGAAAGTCGCGCGGAAAACTGGGCATGCCGCCAGGCCGCACGAAGAAAATAGCCGGGAGCTATGACGCCGAAAACAATGTGCTCACCATTGCTCAATTTGACGTTGACCCCAAAGCTACCTACCTGAACCAGGAGTGGCGCACGGATCGCGACCCTTTTGTGGGTGATGCGGTAAATGCTTATAACGATGGCCCGCTGGCCAATGGAACGCAGATGGGGCCGTTTTACGAGATAGAAAGTGTATCGCCGGCAGCCTTTTTAAAGCCGGGTGAAGCCTTGACTCATAAGCATTGTGTATGCCATTTTACAGGCGATAAGGACGAATTAAACAAGATTTCGTTAAAAACTTTAGGAATTTCGCTGCAGGATATACAAGCTGCGTTTAAATAATTATCTTCATGGCGCCAAATAATGGTTAAAGTGACAGGTAAAATCCTAAAGCACAAACCGGTATTTAAATTATAAACTTTTTAACTCTGTTTCATGACGACGAAAAAAAAGACCTTTATTGCGTTAGTGTTAGTTACCTCCTTGTTTTTTATTTGGGGATTTGCCCTGAACCTTAATCCAATTTTAATAAAACACCTTAAAAAAGCTTGTCAGCTTACACTTTTTCAATCTTCGCTAGTCGATTCGGCCTCTTATACTGCTTATTTTCTTTTGGCGATACCAGCCGCGCGTTTTATGAAAAAATTCGGCTATAAAGGAGGCATACTCCTTGGTCTTTTGCTTTTTGCAACTGGCGCGATCCTTTTTTATCCTGCAGCAGAGGTAAGGAGTTTTGTGTTTTTCTTAATAGCGCTTTTTATTCTTTTTTCGGGGGCGGCATTTCTGGAAACAGCGGCAAATCCGTATATAACTTGTTTGGGAGAGCCTGAGGGTGCTGAACGACGGATTAATTTCTCTCAATCATTTAATGGCCTTGCGGCATCAATTGCTCCATTGTTTGGCGGCGTCGTTATATTGTCCGGTGTTGAGTTAACTAAAGAGCAATACGCAAAGATGTCCAATGCGGAACTCACTCATTATTTGAATAAAGAAGCTTCCTCCGTTGAATTGCCTTATCTTATTATAGGATTGGTAGTGTTAGTAGTTG
>NZ_CAIWNH010000353.1 GCF_903913935.1 uncultured Mucilaginibacter sp. | reverse complement strand
TGAGGCCTAAAAGTGCCAAATAAATGGGAAGTTAGGCCGAAATAAGGTCGCAATACCAAAATCCGGATAGTTTTTTATCCGTATCAGAAACGCAGGAATCATCTGCATTTTGCGGTGCCTTGTATTCCCTGAAAACCTTCTCTCCTGTTTTGTATTTGATCTCCGATGAAAAGATCGGGCCCTTAAAAGCGAAGGTATGAAACTCGCCGTTCTCGCCGCAAACGTCCACATCGTCCGGTAGCGACATAATTAGTTCCGGGGTAATCTCCTTCCCTGCTATCCGTTCCAGGCGTTCCTGGGTGCAGGCGATCACGGTGCCAAAGCCAAGGTCAAAAAACTCGTTGATCAGTTCATGGGTATCCCGTTTCCATAATGGGTAAATGCCGGCCATGCCGATTTCGGCCAGCCGGTCATCGCGGTACTTTTTAAGATCCTCCAAAAATATATCGCCGAAAATGGAATAGGTAATACCCTCGCTTCTGAAATGCTCCAGGTGATGCCGCATGGCATTGTCATAGGCTTCCATCCCCGGCATCTCGGGTAAACGAATCTGGTATAAAGGAATCCCGATGCTTTCCGCCTGTTTAATTAAAAGCTCCGTACGAACGCCGTTCATCGAGATCCTGTCGACGGCATCGTTAATCGTGGTAACCAAATATTTTATTTCCAATTCCGGGTTCTGGAGACAATGATAAAGGGCCAGTGCGCTGTCTTTACCGCCACTCCAGTTGAAGATGCATTTCTTTTTGGATGATTTCACTGATTGATTTTTTGATTACACCGATTTTTTTGTCTGAACACGATTTACAGGATTGAAAGGATTTTTGAGATAATGTTTAGCCGTCAGAAATAAATCCTGAAGATCAAAAAAATCCTTTAATCGTGTTCAGACAATAATTCAATAACTAACGCCGGTACCCCTACCGTTGCTTTCTCTTCAATTTTTATAAAATGATCCTGGCGGCTAAGGTGTGGAATGTTCGGGTCGACGATATATTTGGCAACATCTGGCCGGACATAGTTTACCAGTCCGGCTGCCGGGTAAACGGCCAGCGATGATCCCACCAAAATAAACAAATCAGCCTCTGAACATATTTGGGCGGCCTTTGAAATCATCGGCACATCCTCACCAAACCACACCACATGGGCGCGCAATTGTGAGCCAAGTTCGCAAAGTTCCCCCATTTTTATTTCCCATCCGTCAATGGGATAGGTAAGGTTTGGGTTTAAGCTCGATTGGGAACGGGTAATAATACCATGTAGGTGTACCACATTGGTTGAGCCTCCCCTTTCGTGCAGGTCGTCAATGTTTTGGGTGATGATGGTAACATCATATTTTTCTTCGAGTTTGGCCAGGGCGAAATGCGCGGCATTGGGTTTGGCCTCAAGTACCGTTTTGCGGCGCTCGTTATAAAATTCCTGTACCAAAACAGGATTTCTGCGCCAGGCTTCCGGCGTCGCCACGTCTTCAATATTATATCCCTCCCACAGGCCGTCACTGTCCCTGAAGGTTTTTAAACCACTCTCGGCGCTGATGCCGGCGCCTGTTAATACTACGATCTTTTTCATTTCATTTTTCATGTAGAGAAGCAATACTTTGCGTCTCTTTCTCTTAAGATCATCCAGGGACGCAAAGTATTGCGTCTCTACAAAGTTTATAAAATATAAATCTCATAAAAAAAGCGGTTCGTTTAAATTGAACCGCTTTTTTAATAAAATTTATTATGTTAAATAGCTGGTTCTTTTTGAATGCGTAAAATGGCATATTTACTCTTAGCCAATTCAAAGCCGCCGAAAAGAATGGCACAAAAAACAATATCGCCCAAAACCATATTCCGCTCAAATGGAATGGCCGCTACCAGAGACTGACCGTATCCAGCTAAATTGTGTGGATAAAGAGATCCGTATAACCATGGCATATCAATAATTAACCAGTGAACCGCAACCGACGCTAAAGAGGCAATAGCCACGTTGCCAACATTGGCTTTTTTGATCAGGCTACCAATAAAAACCATAACGGCAAAAGTTAAATAAACCCAAAATGAGCCGCCATACCACAACACCCATTTGGAGGTGTACAAGTAATTGATCAGGATATCACTTGCAAAAAGGGTAAGCAACACCGCCAGGTATGCCTTCCACTTATCAGTAAAATAGGCGCCGCCAAACAGGGCAATTGCCCCAACAGGCGTAAAGTTACTTAGTAAGTAAGGGAACTTAAAGCTGAGCAACCGCATGGCTGCTGCCGCAACGATCATCAATATAAGTACGATAGTCCGGGTGTTGATCTTTTGTAATGACATAGTTGAATTTATGGAGTAAAATTAGTGATAATCCTTTCAAATAAAAATTCTTAATTGATTTGGTACCTTATACCCCCCATAAAATTAAACCGGCTGGTATTATACCCTATCCAGTCGGTATATTTTTGATCGAGGATATTTTTAAAATCCGCAAACAGGCTGAAGTGTTTATTGATAGTATATTGCAAATGTGCGTCCAGCAAGCCATATGGTTTTAAGGTGATGATGGAGGTAGAAAAGTCGGGGTTGAATTTCTCATCTGTCCGGTCGCCTGTGTATTTATAAACTAACCCGGCCGAAAAATTACTGGCGATCTGGAAGTACGCGCTGGCGCCATAGGTATGGCTGGGCCTGCGAAACAGGTTATCGGTTGATACACCATTTTCAGCTGTTAACACACCAGTTACATATGCTGCGTAAGCGGTTGCTGTTAATTTATCAACATTCAATTTCAACTCACTTTCAAAACCTTTGTCTTTTTGAAAAGCACCGTTCAGATATTTTCCATAAGGCGGATTTGGTATATCTTGAAAATAAAGTACGTTTTTGGTTTTGTACTCATAAAAAACGGTGTTAAAGGATATGTTATTTTTAATCAGTTCCCAGTCAAAGCCGGCTTCGTACGAAGTAGTCGTCTCGGGTCTTAATCCCGGACTATTGTATATTGAATACAACTGGTAAAGGGATGGTGATTTATAGGCAGACGCCATGGTAACAAATAACTTTAGCTGATCAAACAACAAGATAGATGGATTGATAGTATAGGTTTCGTTACTGCCGTATTTAGCATCATGGTTATAACGGCCGCCTAACTCCATGTGAAATATCCCCGATTTATAAAAAAGGGACGTGTACACACTTGCTATGCTGTTGCTTACTTTCTGAATAGTATCATAGGTGCTGTATTGCCTGGTGTTGCTGAATTTAAAATCAGCGCCGCTGGTTAAATCCAGGTGTTTACCAATGCTATAATTTAAAATAGCTTCTGCATCTGTAATGTGACCGGTATTTTTTTGGTAAGATGGAAAATCAAAGTTCACCGCACTTGCCGCATCATTATAATTGTTTTTTACATCGGTTTGGCTGATGTTGAATTTAAGGTCGCCTTTGTCAAGTTTTAGTTTAGCACCTAAACCTCCAAATAAAAATGTGTTGGCATAAGTGTAGTTCTGGTCATCCTGGAAAGCTCCGTAAGGTAGGTTTCCAGTGTTGTAGCTGGTTTGAAGATTACCGTTTATTATCAATTTATCTGAAACATGCTGAAATAAATTTACACTTGCCGAGCGTTGATGAAAGCCATCATTCCTAAAACCAGCTTTTCCTATTGTATCGGTGGCTGCGGGGAATCCTTTGGAGTCGGTATTGGACAAGTTTACGGCGATATCAGTGTTTTTCACGGTGCCAATCAATCCCGCTGATTCTTTAAAAGTATTATAACTACCGCCACTCAGTTGCACGTTGCTTTTTAGCCCCTGCCCTGTTGCATGTTTGGTGATGATGTTGATCACGCCGGCAACTGCATCTGACCCATATAATGTCGAGCCGCTCCCTTTCAGGATTTCGATATGGTCGATCTGGTCTAATGGAAAGGCATTCAGGTCGTAGGTACCTTCAATGGTCGAAGCATTATTCACCGGGAAACCATCGACCAAAATCAGGGTGTTACCTGTTGACGCTCCTCTTAGGAAGACTGAAGAACTGATCCCCGGCGCGTTGTTTGCTCCTGAAAAAGTGATGCCCGAAACGGTGTTCAATAATTCAGGCAGCGTTTTGCCTTGTGAGCGGCTGATCTCTGCGGCCGTGATCACGGATACCACCCGGCCAATTTCTGATAATTTTTTTGGTGAACGGGTGGCGGTCACCACTACATC
>NZ_CAIWNH010000352.1 GCF_903913935.1 uncultured Mucilaginibacter sp. | reverse complement strand
TTAGCTGCACAATTTTTCTTACCTGATCATACATCTGCTTTCAATTTTTTTTATAAATACGTATCTTTGCTTAAAATACACGTATAATGACAACGAAGTTAACCTTAACAGTAGAAGAGGACGTGATCAGGAAAGCGAAATCGTACGCGAAACAAACGGGAAGAAGTTTATCGGAATTAATTGAAACCTATTTGGAGACGCTGACGGAAGAACATCAGGGGACGGGAGTGCAAATCTCGCCAAAGCTTAAAAAACTGGCCGGGTCGATCAAATTGCCAGCAAATTTCGATGAAAAAAAAGAACTGGATGCCTATTTTGAAAATAAGCATTTATGAAAAAAGTATTTGTTGACACCAACATCCTCATCGACCTGCTTGCTGACCGGCCACCTTTTAGCAAATTCGCGATACAGTTGTTTGATTTGGCGGAAAAAAAGAAAGTAAAGCTTTTTACTTCTTCACATGCTTACGCAACCACCCATTATTTGCTAAAAAAGCATGTGCCCGAAAAAACGCTGAGAGAGCTGCTTTATTCATTATTGGATTATATCGATCTGATCGGGATTGATGGTGATGTTATAAAAAAAGGTCTTTTGTCCAATTATAAAGATTTTGAAGACGCAATTCAAATTATAGCTGCAAGGTCAGTAGCCAATTTAGATTTCATTGTTACCAGGAATTTAAAGGATTTTAAAGATGCTGGTATACCTGTGCATCCTCCCGATGAAGTGTTTGGATATTTATAGATTATCCGTTCGATTTATTTTGAAACAATGTTTGATTAGACTGGTACGTTTATAATATGGTCTGTGTAACAAATGTTCCGAAAAGATGGGTGATAAATGAAGATCTTTAGCATTAACAATAAATCACACATCATGAAAAAGAACATGGGGTCGGCCGACCGTATTTTAAGGATCCTGGTTGCATTAGCCATCATCGCCATTTATTTCACTACCGACTGGCTCAGCGGCACGCTGGCGATTATTTTACTGGTACTTTCAGGTATTTTTATCCTCACCAGTTTTATTAGTTTTTGCCCGCTTTACCTGCCATTCGGGATCAATACCTGTGCGCCTAAGCATAACGACTAAAGTTTTTTGCGTTAGTAGTTTAAAATATTTTTTTCTTCTTTATCGCTCACGAAAGAACGGACTGACGTGACCTGCAACGTCCGCGTGTGTTAATTGTGCGCGTTTATTGCTGGCCTGGCCATACCATCCTATAGTTGGCTGCTAAATAATTTCTGCAAAAAAAGCAGTCTGCCTAATACCTTGTTCGTGTATCTTTACCGCGATGTCAGATACACCATTTTTACAGGCCATTTCTGTTGCCAAAACCTACCCGGGTTCACAAACCTCGGGGTTAAAAACAACGGATCTTACTATAACCCAGGGTAAGATCACCGCTATTATTGGGGAAAGCGGCAGCGGCAAAAGTACCCTGTTAAAACTGTTGTATGGTTTGCTGTCGCCGGATAGCGGCGAGGTGCGGTTTAAAGGCGAGCGTGTTTGGGGGCCAAATGAAAAGTTGATCCCCGGCCACGATGCGATGAAAATGGTTGCCCAGCAAACCGATGACCTGAACCTTTATGCCAAAGTTTGGGATAATATAGCCATAATGCTGCCCAGTACCGACCTGAAAGCCAAAACGGAAAAAACGGAAAATATGCTTAAACAGCTACGCCTCACCCGCTTGGCCGATAAGCAGGTGGCTAGTTTAAGCGGTGGCGAAAAACAGCGTTTGGCAATTGCCCGGGCCATTATTGTAAACCCCGAAATATTGTTGCTTGACGAACCTTTTAACCAGGTGGATACGTCCTTCAGGGAAGGGCTGCAGCACGATATCAGGCAAATTGTTAAGGATACGGGTTTAACGGTCATTATTGTTTCCCACGATCCTGCCGAGGTGCTTTCCATGGCAGATGAATTGCTGGTACTGAAGGATGGCGAAATATTGGAAACAGGAAATCCCAAAACTATGTACCAAAACCCGGCAAACCTTTATACCGCCCGGCTGCTTACCAATTGTACGGTTTTAACCCGTGATGAAGCCAAAACCTGCGGCCTAAAAACTAAAGCAGAGCATGTGGTGATCTACCCCGAGTGGATAGAAACCGTTAAAACCTGGGCCAATAATGATTGGGAAATAAAACAGGTACTTTTTAAGGGTTGCTACGAGGACCTGCTGCTGGAGCATAAAGGCATCACCATCCGCGTATTGAATGACCAGTTTGGCAAATATACTGAAGGCGCGAAGATCAACCTGAAGCTAAATAAGTGGCTGGAGTATTAGGCAAGTTAATTTTGTTACTGGTAGCCTATTTCCTTCCTCTTTATAAAAAATAGGTCATGCTTACCCCTTTTTCTCCAGCACCAGCACCACTTTATTAAAATCTGATGAAGCGTTGATGATCTTCCTGAACTGTTCAAACTGGTTCATTGGGTATAGTGTGCGACGGTATTGCTCCATGATATGGACGGAGAGCACATTGCCTTTGATCACATAATCGGTAACAAAACCCATAGTCAATTCGCCATTTTCCTTATAGGTTTGGTTGATCTTTAAATCGTCGGGATTGCTTATGGTATACCCTTTTGGGATTATGAAATCTATTTTTCTTTCTTCAACGTGTGCAAAATCCATGTCTATAGGTTCCTGCCTTGGCTTTTCCTGGTACATTTCAACCTGCGGGCCTATGGCCATGCCTATTTTTAAAAGCAGTTTATTACCGGCGCTTTCAATCAATTCGCCCGATTTGGTTACGGTGTGTAAAACCAGGGGTATATTTGTTCCGGAGCTTTCAAAATCCTGGTTTAATATTTCCGAAGAAATTATATGTTCGGAGCTTGAAACGGATTTTGCCAGTTCTTTAACGATCTTTCCTTTTTGTTCATCATTCGAAAAATTAAAAGCATCCCGCAAATTTACCGCGGCATAGCCGGCATAAGTCTGCCTGGCATCAATGGTAAGTGAGTCGGCACTTGTGTTGAGCTCTAATCTGGTGTCGATGTTTTCAAATGTTTTCGTGTAATCTTCCAGCGGAATGTCTTTTATTTCGGCAATAGCCGTTGAAAAACTCCCCAGCGAGGTGCTTTTGCAAAAAAGGCCGTTGGTATTGCCCCAGGCAGGGAAAATAAATGGATACCGGTAATCGGCCCGCGTAGGCGCCAGGAATTTATTTTCAGCGGGGAAATAAAATAACGGATTTTCGCAGTTGTTCCAGTTTTCAAAGTCCTTGTCAACAATATAGTTGTTCCGGTTGCCGGTTAGCACAAACTGAAATTTTATATCCAAAGCCTTAAATATCAAACTGTATAAACGCAGTGTGCCTATGGTGCCGCCTGTTTTATTTTGCAGTACGGTTTCCAGTTTGTTGCCGTCTTCGCTGTTTAGTTCTTCATTATAGGCGAAATTCTTTTTTACGTAGTTTTCAACGGCAGCTATTTTTGTTATTTCATCAGCAAGCTTGTCCCAACCCTTACCACTCACCAGTTCGGCAATTTTGCTCACTTCTTTGTCAGTATACAGCGTATAAATACCAAATACTCTTTTGGCCAGCTCATTCCACGTAAAAAGGCGTTCACCGTTACGGGCAGCATCGTTATAGGATAATTTAAATTCAACACGCATCAAATTGGCATCGTATGAAGCATATTTTTCCTCTTCAACGCCGCTTGTTGCTTTAAGTTTTACCTGTGTAAACCGCTTATCATTGATCACCGTATCTGATGCAAGTTCGGTAAAGTTATAAGGCCTGATCTCAAACTTTAAACGTTTTGGCCCGATGATCTGAAATTTGGATTCAAGCACAGGAAATATCGACTGCAACACTTCCCGTCCAAAAAAAGTGGCGGGTTTTTTATAAGTATAAAAATATTCAATCTCACAACCCTTTTCCAAACCCTCCATCGCGAAGATCTTGTATACATTGCCATCCTGCTCTTTCAGGTCCTTGATATTGCTTTGGTCCAGCTCAATGATCTTTCCGCCTGGGAGCAGCGTACGTGCCCTGATATCCACAATGTCGGATTTCTCGCTGATGCCCAGGTAAATTTTATTAAAATCTTCTATACCCCTGTCGTCATTGATATGAATGATCTTATGGATGGTATAATATTCGGCTATTTCCTCCTTTGCCTGGTCGGCAAATTCCACGCGCCGGCTGTCATAAATAATCACTGCCGACTCCTTACTATATTTATTATCCAGCGTACTGATCTGCGGCCTGGCAGACCACGTTTCTTTTTCAATATCCGGTGCCTGGCCAAATAAATACTGACCGGTCAATAAAACTAATATCAGGGGAAGAAATTGTTTTTTCATTTATTCAATTTTTTGTAAGGCTAAGTGTTTCTTTATATAACGGGAAAAGGTTTTGCAGTACTTTGTTCCATGCTTCAAATTCATCGCTGTTAAGTGTCAGGTCGTCGTTGTCAAATTCCTGCTTCAGGATCACCCAATTTCCTTTTTGTTCGTACTTAAGGTCAAACCCCCAAACAGCATTATGGTACGATTTTCCCTGGGGCAGGTAACTAACCACGTAGCCATCAGGTACTTTAAGCATGGTAACGTACTTTCTCACCGACTTAAAACTGCTTTCAACCGGCACTTTTCTTTTAGGGTAATCTATTTCTTCGTGCTCAAAAATTTGAAAAGGTTAAGGTTCAAATAATAGTCTTTCCCTAATTTTTTTGCATAATCGGGCAGGGTAAATTCGCCTGTTAATGAAATTTCGTCCCAAACCGGCTTCCTCTCTACACTAAAAGTATCTAACTGAAACTTATTGGAGCCCCGGCTAAACTCGTTTTTCATGTCTTCCTTTATGTTTCTGCTGTTCCAATACAGCAGTTTTCCGTACATATCCATAGCGGGGTAACCGCGTAATGACTTTTTTATTTTACCTTTAATACCAGTTGGCGATAGCTCCAGCCAGGTAGTATCGGCAACTAAATTCTTACTTTTATCCATCACGGGTACCTGCAGGATCTTGTACTCTTTATCATTTATAGCGATCATGGCCTCTTTATCCTGTATACCTGCCGGTGTTAAACCAAATACGCAGGTGGGGTCGGTACCATCCAGGAAGATGTATTTTCCATCCAGGTTAATAGTACAGATCATGTGGTTGCTCACGATCGGTAATGGTACCTGGCTGAATTTATAAGGCAGGTCGCGGGTGCCGATCCATGTAAAATACGCTGTTACGCCTGCGGCATTGTTCATTTCGGTTAAAATACTTGCCATATCCTTGCAATCACCAAAGCGCCTGCTGGATACCAGGCTTGCTTCACGCGGAACAAAGCCGCCCATGCCGTCTTCAAAAGCCACGTACTTAATATTTTGCTGTACCCAGCGGTAAATTTTCCTTGCCTTATCATCCGGCCGCGTTAAACCGGTAGTTAATGAATCAACAATATGTTTCAGCTCAGGGCTGATACTTTGATTTACCGATTTGATATAGCTGTAATTGAGCTGGTACAGGTCATCAGCATTGGATAAATAGGGCACAAGGTTGCCCTTGTCATCCTTATAATTGGCGATATAAAACACAATATGCGGCGAATACCATGCAAAGCCCGGCGCGTCAGGATACCTTTTATCTGCGGGACAGTTTTTATAGAGGAAAGTATAAATATTGTTATGGCGCTTACTTTCTACACTAACCGATACATTGCTGGTATCCTGCCCTATGAGATGGTATTTTAAGGAAATGTCTTTTGAAACCGTAATTTTCAGCTCGCTGTTTACCACCGGCATATAATCCGTAAAATAAAAAGGGGAGAGCAGGTGTGGGTCAGTATTATTCCACGAAACCTGCAGGTTGCCGATCGCGCCAGGTTCTATCGCCGGAAAGTTGAAGGTCGTTTCTTTAACGTCGTCGTAAAAAACAAAACTTTCTTTATCGGTTCCGGTTTTAAACTCGCTTACTTTCAGCTTTTTATTATCTGGCGTTAGCGTATAGGCATCGTACGATACCAGTTGCTGAAAATCACTATGCGAGAAACCATATTTACCCATAAAGGCGGTGGCTGTGCCCAGCAAATATTCTATTTGTTGCTGTTCGTGGCTTTCAACATTGGGCCGCCCGTTTTTCAGGTCGATATTATATTCCAGCGTTCTGTTTAACATCACCGCTTTTTCGTCGGGGAATTGCTTTCGTATCGTTTCAAAACTTTGTGCACTTAAAACATTTGAAACCGCCGCCAGGCCTATAAATGCTGAAAAAAATATTGTGAGGGGTTTTTTATTTTTCATTTTTTGAAGATATAAGTGTACCGTCCCGGTAGATCATCGTTTTCACTAGTTTGCCGTTTTCATAATACTTTGCCGGGCCATCACTCATCCCTACGTCAAAAGTTTTTTCAATTTTCAATGCGCCATTTTCATCAAAGTCGCTGCAAACGCCATCGGCGTTGTCAATGATATACCGGTATACAGATTTTGGTTTCCCATTCTTGTAATATTCCCTGTAAACACCATTTGACAGCCCGTACGAGGCGGTGTCTGATGACAACAGCTGGCCATTATTGTAATATACCAGTTCAATCCCGTTCTTCTTCCCGTCATTATAGGTACAATCCCTTGATGGTTTACCATTCGGATAATAGGATTTCATCACCCCATTTACACTGGAGATCGGGATCGGCGCAAGTAGTTTACCATCCTTATCCAGGTACGAATAGGCCTTTGCCCTGTCGCCCTCAAAATAAACCTCGTACGCCAGCGTGCCATCAGGGTCGAAGCGCTGTTCGGCGCCTTCAAGCAGGTCATCTTTATAAACGGAAACAATATACTTGCTTCCATTGGGTAAATAGTATGTTTTTGCGCCATTCAGTGCATCATTTTCATACTGCAAAGTGCTGGTTAATTTGCCATCGTCGTTATATTCACGCCATACACCGGTTTTGCTGCCGTTTTTATACATGCCTTCCGATTTTTTTAGCCCCCCGTAAATATAACTCACGAAAGAACTGTCACGAACGCCTTTTTTATAAAAATAACTACTTTCTAAACTACCGTCGAAATAATACGTTTTATATGGACCTTCAAATTCGCCGTTTACATAACAGCCCTGTTCCATTGTTTTTCCGCCAGGATAAACCAGCGTATATTTACCGGATGATTTTGGAAGGGAATCAACAGCCATAACGTTCCCCGCATCATCAAATTGTGTTAATTTTTCAAGCCAGCCGGTTTTATATTTTTCCTCGGTATATTTTTTTCCATCAGGATGAAACAGCTCTTTGTAGCCATCCAGGTCGCCATCCAGGTAATACGACTTTGTGGTTATCCGTCCTGCTTCATCGTAAAACTGCCATTCTCCCTGCCATTCACCGTCAGCAAACCACCCTGAAGTTTCTGGCCGGCCGTTTAAATAATAACCCGTGTACAGGCCATTTTCTTTACCGTCTGTCATGTTTACTTCAGTTTTTATCGTCCCGTTTAAGTAATAGGATACGGCGATGCCATTTTCTTTCCCGCTTTTATAATAAGTTACTGCCGCAATCTTACCCGAAGGATAAAACGTCGTATCGGGGCCGTCCAGGTCGCCCTTTTTATTGTAATATAAATGCGCCTTTTTATGGCCATCAGGCGTGTAGGTAATGATATTAAATATATCGTCGATCTTTTCGGCGGCGCTTAGCTGAACGCCTGATTTGTCGAAGTATTTGGCTGACTTAACGATCCCGTTATCATAAATGTATTTTCCAAAAACTTTCCCGTCTTTATCAATCAGGTCCGATTCGCCATTCTCTTTGCCTTTTTTGCTTTGATAGCTGGCTGATAATTGTCCTCCCTCGTAATACTCTTCATGATTACCATCCTCCAGGCCGTTTACATAATTGCGTTTTTCCTGCAATTTTCCTTTGTCATAATAATATTTCCATTCACCGTCAGCGTTGTCCTTTATGTTTTGCCCCTCGGTAGCAATTGTCCCGTTTTCATGGTATGCTTTATATATACCTTCTGCTTTGCCATTGCTGTATTGTTCAACTTCTTTAAGTGCGCCGCTTTTAAAATAGGCCTTTGAAGTGCCGTTTTGCACCCCGTTTGAATAGGTATCTGTTGATTCGAGGTTGCCGTTGGAAAAATATTTTTTCACTTCGCCGTCCTTCTTCCCGGCTTTGTACCTGGTAACAGACCGGGTGTAGCCGCCATAATAATAAGTGGTAACCAGGCCGTCTGGGTCCCCGTGGGTGTAGTTTTCTATAGAGGAGGGGTTGCCGTTTTCAAAATAATACTCCTGTACGCCTTCCAGCTTTCCGTTGCTGGAAGTTTCCTTCGCTTTCAATTTTCCTGATCGGAAATAGATCAGCCAGGTGCCATCACGTTCGCCCCTGGCATCAAAAATACCCTTGCTTTTTATGGTGCCCTGTGGGTAGTAAAACTCCCAGTAGCCGTTCAGCATTTTTCCGTTATTTACCAATAAGCCTTTTCCAAATAGCAAACCGTTTTCATAATAGTACCGGCGGCTAACCGTATCCCTGTCTTTTTTCTTCAAAACCCGTGTTGCACGTATGTTGTTGAAATAATCCGCAGCATCATTTGTAAAAGCCTCCAGCGTTTTTTTGTTCTTTTTGGTGTAATCCTGTATTACCTGAAGTTTTACGTTCGAAAAAATTTCGTAAATAAAGGGTTCAAACTTTCCCTCATTAAACACCTTTTTATAATAAGGGAGGTAATACTGGATCCAGAAATCTCCATCGTCATCCTTAAATTCCAACTTTTCAAACATGGCCTGTATTTGCCTGCAGATAGGGTCATCAAGTGACGAAACCGGTTTATAAGCATTGTCAAGCGCTATTTTCGACAGCAAGATATCCTCCGCCTCCTGGTAATTTTCAGATTGGCTGATCGTCCGTTTGTTTTTAAGCTGAAGGATCTCATCGGTGCCCTTTGAAATCTGGTTGAGCAAATTAACTGATTTCTGCCAGAACCGGCCCTCGGGGTTCACCAGCAGGTAGCCGGTTAAACTTAAAAAAGCGGGTATGATCTTGCCCTGCTTTAAAGCCGCCACGCCCAACTGGAAATGGGCGCTGTACATATAGGGGTTTATAACCAGCGATTGCTGAAACAAGTGTTCAGCTTCCTCCAATTTATTTAAGCCAAGCATAACCACCCCTTTGTTATAATAAAACAGGGAGTAAACAGGATACCGGGCAAGCGCCGCATCAAAAATCTTTAAAGCTTTTTCAGGCTGGCCCATTTCGTTCAGGGTGTTGCCATAGGTGTTATAAAGTTCAGCTTCATATTCGCGCTGTTCTTTCAGCGCCAACCCTTCTTCACAATATTTAATAGCCTGGCTGTATTGACTGTCGGCTTCACAAGTGAGCGCCTTCTCATAAACCGACCAAACATAATTGGTATCACTCCGGTTTACTTTATTAAGTTCGATAAGTGCACTTTTATATTGCCCCGAATCATATAGCGCTGCGCCGCGTTTGATTGTTTCGCCTGAGTTGATCTGTTCGATCTTTTGCCCGGAGGCCGTTTCAGAAATTGTAATGTAAAATAGTAAAAAGTAAACGAGGTATTTCATGCTGTTGATAAAAGCTTAATGGCAACTGTGAAATTAAAAGTTTTTTCCAATAAATAAAACGCCATGCCCATTTTACTTTTAATATTCTGGTGATTTTTTTTGACTAACAACAGACCGCCCCCGCAAATTTGATATCCGATAGTTTGGGCATAAAAAATTGCATTATTTAGCCGATAAGCCATTTGCTTTTAGGAATAAATGACAATATTTTAATAAGTAAAAAAGTAATGGCGAATGTACTTATGGCGATAACCGGCAATTTAGTCGCCGCGCTGCTGAGGCGGCCATCCCAAAACGCATGTACCACATTTAAAACCATAATATGAGCCAGGTAAATGCCATAGCTTTTTGCAGAAATGTCAACTACCAGCTTTAAAATACCCGAACCGGTATTTTTTATTTGAATGTTTTTCACCATCAGGAACACCCCGGCCGTCATCATTGCTATATTAATGGTTTCGAAACTCCAGGTAAGTTCCAGGGTGTTCACAAATTTTTCGGTCGGAAGCCGCATTGAAAATCCAATGGCCGTGATGCCGTATCCCACAACAAGGAGCGTAATACCTGCAAAATAGTTCCATCGTGCCGGCTCCATATGGAACCTTTTAATGTAATTGGCCAGCACCACGTAACCCATAAAGCCCGAGAAATAGTAGAGCATCGGTGTATGGTTCCAGAATGCCTCACCCCAAATTTCAGGAAATATCAAATGAATATAAGGGATACAAAAAGCAATGCCCCAAAGCATCAGGTAAAACTCCATGCTTTTGCGGCTGGCGGTTTGTATCCAGGGGGATAGCACAGGAGCAAAAAGGTAGATCCCCAACAGCATGTAAACAAACCAAAGGTGCCCGATCTCTACGCCGTAATTTACCGGGATATGTGCGATATTGGTAAGTGTTGCATTTAAAGGTGCATCGCCCCTCAAGTAAAAGTACAGGGCGTATAATATACACCACAAAATAAAAGGGATGGCTACCCGGCTGAATCGCTTCTTAAAAAAAACAGAGGTGTCCTTTACAGGAAAAAGAAAAAATCCCGAGATCATCACGAATAACGGCACACAGATGCGGCATAGCGAATTATACCAGCAAACCCAATTGGCATCTATGGTATTTAGTACGTTACCCCTGTCGCCGATATAGTAAAACTCGCCGGTGTGTATCTGGATCACCATGTAACAGGCAATCACCCTCAAAATATCCAGCCCATAGTTGCGGGTAACAGTTGTATCGGTCATTTCGTTAAATTATTAGAGTTGATCAATTTAAAGAAATTTGGAATAAGATGGTTATAATTTTAAAGCAGTGATATTAGCCTGTTATCCATTTGCTGTAGGGAAGATATGACAGGGCTTTGATGATAAAATAGGTAATGATAAAGGCGCATATCCCTATGATCGGAATTTTTACGACACAATGGCTTAAACGGCCGGCCAACGCCGAGTGCACTGCATTTAAAACAATAATATGGGCAAGGTAAATGCCATAGCTTTTTGCAGCCATGTCGC
The DNA here is from genome assembly GCF_903913935.1 of uncultured Mucilaginibacter sp. GTDB lineage: Bacteria > Bacteroidota > Bacteroidia > Sphingobacteriales > Sphingobacteriaceae > Mucilaginibacter. The sequence continues at coordinate 6,364 of NZ_CAIWNH010000352.1, read as the reverse complement.
CCAATAATTTTACAGGAAATGAATTTGTGTTTTTGAAGTGGGTATTTTTAAAGAGGAGGAACATCCCTGCCGCTATCATGGCGATGTTTATGGTATCAAAGCTCCAGGAAAGGATAAGGTTTTTCACTAATTTTTCGGTATCCAGGCGTTGTAAAAAAACCAGGGTTGTAACCAGGTAACCAATAAGAATCAGCGCGACCCCGACAACATAATGCCAGCGCCGCGAATCCATATGGAAGCGTTTGATATAATTGGCCAGTATAACATAGCCCAAAAAGCCCGAGAAATAGTATAGCATTGGCGTATGGTTCCAGAAAGCTTCGCCCCAGATCTCAAGGAAGATTAAATGGAGGTACGGAATGGTGAGGGAGATCGTCCATAAAATAAGGTATAACTCCATGCTTTTGCGGCTGGCGGTTTGTACCCATGGCGAAATAACAGGTGCAAACAGGTAAATACCGATAAGCATATAAACAAACCAAAGGTGCCCAACCTTTGCCCCATAGTTCACCGGGATCTGGATGACATTGGTAATGGACGCGTTTAAGGTAGTATATCCCCTTAAGTATGCATAAAGCGCATAGAAAATGCACCATAAAATAAATGGAATAGCCACCCTGCTCAACCGTTTTTTAAAAAATGACGGTGCGTCTTTTACCGGGAAAAGGAAAAAGCCGGAAAGCATCACGAACATCGGCACTGATGAAATACACAATGAATTGAACCAGCCCCCAAGGTGGGCGTCAGCCGTATTTAAAACTGTTTCGCCATTGCCGATATAATAAAATTCACCGGCATGTGCCTGGATGACCATATAACAGGACAAAACCCTTAAAATATCCAGGCCATAATTGCGTGCGGGTACGATTGCAGTCATTTAGATTTATGAACTGCAAGTTATTAAAATTTCTAAAAAATCAAACCTTCAAAAAATCGCGCACCCCTTTGCCCGATGCGGCATTTAATATTTATTTCCGTCTAACTCGGTAATTTCTTTAAGGTATTTAAGCGATGAGTCCAGTTCTTTTACTGACATACTTAGACATTGCAGCATAGAACCTACATATTCCATGTCCGTATTTTTTTCCTGCATCAACCGCAGTATACATTTTATCCTGAAAAGCGGATCGCGGATAAAATTCGACTGGATCCAGGAAAGATCTTTCATTTTTTGGTTCAGGCAGCTAATTGAGTTGATATACTCCATTTTTTCCATTTGCCAAAACGAAGTATTGTTCGTTGTGGATTTGCTGATGTTTGATGATTCTTGCATTGTATATCGTTTATCCTGGCTATAGCTAAATAGGTGCCATATTAACAATGGTCTGATAATTAGCAAATTGCGTCAATCCAGTTGCAATAAAATCTCATTTTTAGAATTTTGATTCCGGAATATGGAATTTAAGCCAGCTCGATCCATACCGGCGCATGGTCGCTGCTCTTTTCCCAGCCTCTTACATCCCGGTTAACTCCTGCTCCTGTAAGGTGTTCGGCCAGGTCAGGGGTTAATAAAAAGTGATCGATCCTTAAGCCGGCATCACGGCCATAAGCATTCCTGAAATAATCCCAAAAGGTATAGATCTTATCATTGGGGTAAAGTTTCCGCACGGCATCCGTCCAGCCCAGGTCAACCAACTTTTTAAAGGCAGCGCGGGTCTCGGGGCGGAACAGGGCATCATCTACCCATTTTTCGGGCTTATAAACGTCCATCTCAGTGGGCATCACATTATAGTCGCCGGTCAATACCGCTGGTTTACCTGCTGCCAGCAAATCGGCAGCATGTAGGGTAAGCCTTTCAAACCAGCGCAGCTTATAATCGAATTTGGGGCCGGGAGCCGGGTTGCCATTGGGTAAATACAGGCAGCCAATAGTGATTCCATTTACCAATGCTTCAATATAGCGGCTGTGTTCATCCTCCGGATCGCCCGGGAGCGCACGTCTCACTTCGGTAATATCCGCATTTCGCGCCAGTATAGCTACCCCGTTCCAGCTTTTTTGGCCATGCCATAGTGCGTTATAACCGGCATCCGCCAAAGCCTTTTCGGGGAAGTTGTCCTGCGGCGCCTTCAGTTCCTGCAGGCACACCACATCAGGCGCGGTGTCATTAAGCCAGCGCAGCACCACCGGAAGCCTGGCATTTATACTATTTACGTTATAGGTGGCTATTTTCATATCATCAGCAACTTGTAGTGGCTAATATAGGTATTTTACCTAAAGCTAAAATCATATCGGGAAAAGTCATTGGGTCATCAGGTCATTAAGTCATTGACTGGGTTTGTAGAACGCGCAAAGGGGGCATTAGTATAACAGGCGTCTTTTTATAAAAATATAAATGCACCTGATTCGTGAGAGTATTCTACAAAAAAAGCCTCCGGCGAATCACCGGAGGCTGTGGAGTTATTCAAAAAATATCGTTAAATATGGGGGCTGGTAAACACGGTCCAATCATTATTGCCATGTCCTTTTTCAATCCATTTATCCATTTCAGCAGCAATAGCCGGGATCACCAGCAGATCTGTACCGCCTTCGTTTGCTGCTGACATCATCAGCCCTGCATCCTTGCGGGCCATACTTAATTCCCACGATGGGTCATCAAAACCGCCGGCCATTATTCTTTTTAGTCGCGCAACCGTCATGGCGCCTGGGTTCCAGTTGTCAAACAGGGCCAGTATATCGTCGCCCGTGATGCCCTGCGCCTTACCCAGCGCAAGGGTATCTGACAGTGCGCCGGTGAGCGCTATTAAAAACAGGTTGCCTATCAGTTTCATGCCAGCCGCTTTGCCTTCCGCATCACCCAGGTTAAGCAGTTTGCCCGTCATTCTGGAAAGTTCAGGTTCCATTTTTGTGATCACTGTTTGATCACCCGAAACCAGCATGGTACCGGTGCTTGCCAGCGCGTTTGGCGGACCCATAAACACAGGCGCATGCAGATATGTAAAGCCGCGTTCGTTCCATGCTTTGGTACGCGCAACTGCGCCTTTGGCTGATGTAGTGGTATGGTCGATAATATAAGCACCCGTATTTAAGCCGGGAGCTGCCTGTTCCAGCACCTGGTCAACAGCCGTGTCATCTTTAACACAAATGTGGACGACGTCCGCCCCTTTAACCGCATCAGCAGCACTGTCAAATGCTTTTGCGCCAAATGCTTCCAATGCTTTTGCACGGCTGGTGGTACGGTTCCAAACTTGTACCTGTTCGCCTTTGCTGATCATCGCCTTAACAAAATTTGAGCCTAAAAGGCCCATACCCAAAAATGCTTTCATAGAATTTATTTGTTTCGATAAAATTACTCAATCACGCTTGATAAACCACTTTATTTAAACATTGCCGGGTGTTTTAAATTATACCCTGTATATTCCTGGTAAGCTTTGGCAAAGGCCAGCAGTTTTGCTTCACTAAAATGTTTGCCAATAAAACTGATACTAGCAGGCATGTTGTTTTTGAGCAGGCCGTTGGGCAAAGTGACAGAAGGGTTGCCGGTAAGGTTAGTAATAGCCAGTTGGTCGCCGGTTTCGGGCGGAGTAATGATGACATCATACTTATCCAAAAAAGGATCCATTTGTGTCATCACCTGGTAACGGTAGCGGCAGGCATTCAGGTATTCCACTGCTGGCACAAAACGCGACGTGCGGAAGGTGTTTGGCCAGCGATCTTTGCCCTGCTGTACCATCAGGTCATCCTGGTTGGTGCGGGTAAGTTCATCAAATGCAGCGGCAGACTCCACACCGATAATTAACGAAAGCGTTTCATCGCCGTGCAAATTGTCCGGGAAATTGATCCCGGTTACAGTCGCGCCCATTTTTTTCAGCGTGGCCAATGTTTGTTTTTCGGTACTATTTTCCGGCAGGGTGTCAATATAGTTTTTTACATAGGCGATCTTTAATTTTTTAATATCGACGGAGCCTGTATAGTTAAAAGCAAAATCAATAGCAGATGCGTCCTTTTTATCGGTACCATGAATGTAATTAAATACAATGGCATCTTCTTCAGCCGAGCGGCAGATAGGGCCAACTTTGTCCGATGTCCAGCAAAGCGCCATAGCTCCGGTGCGGGCAATACTGCCGTAGGTGGGCCTTAAACCGGTAACCCCGCAGCGCATCGCCGGGTCAACAATTGAGCCATAAGTTTCGGTACCGATTGCAAATGGCACCAGGCCAGCAGCGGTAGCGGACGATGAGCCGGCAGATGAACCGCCGGATCCTTTACTGATATCCCATGGATTGCGTGTTAAGCCTCCAAACCACACATCGTCTTCGGCCAGTTCGCCAAGGGAAAGTTTTGCAACCAGCACCGCGCCCGCGGCCTGCAGCTTTTGGGCCACGAAGCATGTTTCATCAATAATTTGATCTTTATAAGGCGGTGTTCCCCAGGTGGTGTGGGTGCCTTTCACCGCAAACAAGTCTTTTATACCATAAGGGATGCCATGCAGCGGGCCATGGTAAATACCTTTGGCAAGGTCAGCATCAGCCTTTTTCGCCTGGGCAATGGCGATCGTATCCGTCAGTTCGATAACACAATGCAGCGCCGGGCCATATTTTCTCAACCGGTCCAGGTAAAAGCGGGTAAGCTTTTCTGAGCTGATCTTTTTATTTTTAATTAAGGAAGCCAGTTGCGGAATGCTGTAAAAAGCAAGATCGTTGCTATTTTTAGGCAACTCAACATTCGCCGGGATATTAAAATGAACCGGCAATTGCTTTTTGGGCACTGCCAAACCGGGCAGGTCGACATTAAAAGCCAATGGCAGCGGGACATCATTTTTAAAATTCTGGCTGTGCAGGAAGGCATAGGTCTTGATGTTCTTCGACAGGATGTCGGTCATCGAATCGCGTTTTGCATCAGTAAAATTAAGGTCGAGCATTTTTTCAGACGACTGTATAGATGCCCTGGTAACGTTTTGCGCCATTAGCTTGCCTGTCAGCATTAAAACACTAAGTGTTGTAATAATCGTTTTTCGCATGGTATATCGTTAATTTCTTGTTTTGAACGTGTTAAAAATAGCAAACTGAAAGTGTGCCGGTAGGTATATAGTGTTATTTTATTTTTTGTCTGGTGTAAATTTATTCCCGTCAACATCCTTCAAAAACTGCACAAGGTTTGTGAAGTAATTCTGCTGGTCGTCATACATGCTCATATGGCTCCCGTTGGGGCATAGGTAAGTGCGGCTGTTGGGGATAAGTTTGCCTTCCCTGCGCATATCCGCAGGGTTCATTTCGTCATTCATGCCGCCAATCACCAGGGTAGGTACGGTAATTTTAGGCAGGCTGTCCCACATTTCCCAATTCTTAAAATTGCCGGTTACATGAAATTCGTCGACTCCCTGCATCTGGATATAGATCGGGTCGTTAGCTTTTTTAAAGGCACGCATCAAAGGCTCGGGCCATTGGTCAACCGGTAGCTGGCAAATTACATGGGTGTATAATTTGTTCATCAGCAATTCCTGGAATTGTGGTGCATCATATTTACCAGCTTTGTAAAGCGAATCGTACAGCTTTTTCTCCGCCGGAGTAAAAAATTTATCTTTTAAAGTAGCTGTATATCCTACGTAACTTTTTATCCCCGCTGTCATGTTCGAAAGTATGGCGGCCTTTACATGGTTTTGGTATTTTTGTAAATACTCCATCGCCAGCATACTGCCCCATGAATGGCCCAGTAAATAAAAGTCTTCCAAACCAAGTCCTTTCCTCACCTGTTCCACTTCCGCTACATAGCGTGGGATATTCCAAAGCGTAGTATCCGCCGGCCTGTCTGAATTTCCACAACCCAGTTGGTCATAGTAATAGATCTCCATACCTTCTTTTGGTAAAAAATCCTCGAAGCATTCAAAGTAATCGTGCGAAAAGCCAGGCCCGCCATGCAGCAATAATACTTTGATCCTGCCATCGCCCACCTTTTTAGTCCAAACGCGATATTTTCCATCAACCAATATCATTTTTGCCCCGCCGGTTTTTATCACGTAAGCGGTGTCCTTTGTACCGGCAGCAGTAGTGGCCGCATTATTTGAAGGATGATTGCAGGAGCAAATGATTAAGATAAGCAGACTGAACAGGATTGCTGGTTTCATTTTACAAATTGTTAAAGGTAAATTCCGGAATTTAAACGCATCTTTTTTGCAGTTGCGGTTTTTATAAATGCCCAGGTAATATTACTAAAAAGTTCACAAAAAATCAGGCATACAAGTTAGCGTAATAGCTGGTTTTAAGTTGTTTTAAGCATTCTAGAGAATAAAGGGTAGATTCAACTCACCAATGCAACAATATTGTCTAAGTTAGTGTAAAAAACATGTTTGGGATTGTTGTATAGCAGTTTTTTTCTTGGTCTACTATTGATTTTGTGTTGTATGTCTTTGATTTCCTGTTCATTATAT
>NZ_CAIWNH010000351.1 GCF_903913935.1 uncultured Mucilaginibacter sp. | reverse complement strand
GAGCTGGGTTCAGAACGTCGCGAGACAGTTCGGTCCCTATCTGTTGTGGGCGCAGGAAGTTTGAGTGGGGCTGACCTTAGTACGAGAGGACCGGGTTGGACTAACCTCTGGTGAATCTGTTATGGCGCCAGCTGTATTGCAGAGTAGCTACGTTGGGAATAGATAAGCGCTGAAAGCATCTAAGTGCGAAACTAGCCACAAGATGAGACTTCCATTGAGGGTCGTAGCAGACTACTACGTTGATAGGTTACAGGTATAAAGGTGGTGACATCATAGCCAAGTAATACTAATCGCCCGAAGCTTTCTCATAGCAGGTAATTAAATGGTTGATAGCAAATGGATCATAGTTCATAGTAATATGTGCCATGAACCATGAACTATCAACCATGAACAAACTAATATTGTTGTTTTCTCAATCTACTTACTTCTTTCAATTATGTTTGAGATAGCAAAAAGCTAAAAGCGTAAAGCAAAAAGCTTTTGAACTATCAAAATAAATGAATTGGCAAAAAAGCTTTATGCTTTCAGCCTTGAGCTTTTAGCTCAAAAGAAATTCAGGTGCCTATATCGGCGGTGTCCACCTCTTCCCATTCCGAACAGAGAAGTTAAGCCCGCCAGAGCCGATGGTACTGCAGTAAAATGTGGGAGAGTAGGTCGGTGCCAAATCTTATCAAGACCCTTAGTTCTAAACAACTAGGGGTTTCTTGTTTTATAGCCTTTTTTAACAACCGTAGGGGCTACCGTGGTGGACCCTGCGAATTACTTGATCCTGCAGTAGGGCTTTTGGCGTTTTATATCCTTAATTTTATAGCAGTCTATATCCTTAATTAGCCTGTATATGAAAGTGTTTTACAAAGTACTTCTTTGGATAGCCGGTATCTGTGCCTGTATTTACCTGGCCATTTGCAGCGTTCTCTATTTCAAACAGGATAAAATCATTTTTCCGGGTTCACGCTTACCTGCGGGATACAGGTTTAGTTTTCAAACCCCTTTTCATGAATATGCCATAAAAACAATCGATGGCAATACCTTAAGCGCTTGTTTATTCACAGCAGTCAACTCAAAAGGGCTTATCTTTTATTTGCATGGTAATGGTGGCGACCTTCAATCGTGGAGCGATGTTGCAAAATACTATAATGCGTTGGGCTATGATGTTTTTATGATGGATTATCCCGGATACGGTAAAAGCACCGGGCATTTGTCATCCATGAAGCAACTTTTTGATGCAGTGAACACAGCTTACGCTTTTATCAAACCAAATTATCCGGAAGATCACATTATTATTTTAGGGTATTCTATCGGGACCGGCCCCGCAGCCTGGCTGGCGTCGCAGCATCATCCCCAAAAGCTAATTCTTCTTGCACCATACTATAGTCTTCCGGATATGGTGCACAAATATTATCCCTGGCTGCCCGGCTTCATCTTAAAATATCAAATCAATACTTATCAATATATCCCGCACATCACAGCGCCAGTCATCATATTTCACGGCGATAAAGATGAGGTGATTTATTATGGTTCGTCGTTAAAGCTAAAGCCGTATTTTAAACGCCGTGATACGCTGATCACGTTGCATAATCAAAACCATCAGGAAATTGATCAAAATCAGGATTATTTAAACGATCTGAAAAGTATCTTACCATAACATTACAACTTTCCAACGTAAAACAAATCTAATCTCTTATCTCCAATCTCTAACTCACGAATTCTTCTTCAGATACTCGTCCGTAAACTGGGCTATGTACCTTTCCACATTATTACGGATCTCTTCCAGGTCGCGGTTTTCGATTTTTGCAAGCACCTGCATCAGCAGCAGGTTGTTTATTTTATTATAGGCATAGGTTGAAGCGGCATTACTTAAAAGTTTTGCATTCAGGTCAATTACACGGGCTAACTGTTCAGCCTTCAATTTATCGTTTTCTGTTAGATCGCTCATAATGGGTTATATTTAAATAAAATAGTCAACAATGGTTTGTCCTGCAAATAAAAACAATTAGCGCCGATATTTTAATAATTTTTTGTGACTTTATTGTTGAGATTGAAAAAGCTATATTTTGCATCTTTGCGCCATTAACCGTTTCCCTTTATGGGAAAATGAAATATGTTGATGGTCCATTTAGCCCTGTTATCGGGTAATATATTTTCGTCAACATCAGGCGTGTATACCGATCTGTTTTTATTGGCAGCCGGGTTATTTGCCGGAATGATCAATGCCGTGGCGGGTGGCGGAACCTTTATCAGCATGCCTGTATTAATTTATGCCGGTTTGCCGTCTGTACAGGCAAATGCATCCAGCACAGTTGCTTTATTCCCGGGCAGCCTGGCCAGTATATATGCCTATCGCGAAGATTTCAAAAGTTTTGAAAAGATCTCTTTAAAAACGCTGATCATTATTTCGCTAACAGGTGGCTGTATTGGCGCGTTCCTGCTGATCCTTACACCCGCTAGAAATTTTGATAAGATCATCCCCTGGTTGATCCTGTTGGGCTCGGTTACGTTTATTTTTGGTAAACAGGCGGGTCGTTTGCTGCAAAGAAAGTTTACGATCAGCCGCAGTTCCCTGATTATCACCCAATTTGTTTTAGGGATCTACGGTGGTTATTTTGGCGGCGGCGCAGGCATTATGATGATGGCCGTATGGAGTGTTTTCGGCTTTACGGATATCAAACTCATTAACGTAAATAAAACTTTGCTGGTGGGTGCGGCAAATTCAATAGCAGTGGTTGTGTTCATTATATCCGGCAAGATCTGGTGGACACAAACCTGTATTATGCTTATTGCTACCACGATCGGTGGTTATGCGGGCGCTTATTATGCGCGCAGGTTAAATCAAAATGTGCTCCGCGGGGTAATTATTTTCCTGATCGTTTTAATTACCGTGTTTTTCTCTTATCGGGCCTATAAATAAAGAAGCCGGATGCTAGCCAGTTTTCTCCCGCCCCAATTTTATATATTATTTAATTATTCCTACAGGATTCCTGCAACCTTCAGTTTATAGGTTTCCTTAATGCTTATCCAGGTATTGGTAAAGTTGCGCGCCTGCAAGTAAAAAAGCCCCCGTACCGTAAACCTCGTTGCTATCTTTCGTTACTTTATCCGGACTACCTCCTATGGGTTGTACATACCCTACCATTCCATCCGGCTTAACGGCAGTAACCATTGCCATCCAGGCTTTTTTAGCTACCGGCAGATATTCCTGTTTGTTTAACACGCCGTTGTTAATACCCCATAATATTGCATAACAATAGAAGCCTGTGCCACTGCATTCTTTAATGGGATAGCTCGCCGGGTCGAGCAATGAAGCGTGCCAGCTGCCGTCGGGTTGCTGTAGGGAGGCGATCTTAGACGCAATATCTTTAAACAGGGTAACAAACTTTTCCCTCCTGGTATAATTGGCAGGCATGTTTTCCAATACTCTTGCCAGCCCAGCCAATACCCATCCATTTCCCCTCGACCAAAATACTTTTTCACCATTCTTTTCTTTCTTGTCCAGGTAACTGCCATCCCTCGAGTAAAGATGGGCCTGTGGGTCGTACAAGTATGCTGTGGTTTTCCACCAGAGGGAAGTTGCTTTGTCCAAGTATTTAAGGTCGCCGGTGGCAGATGATAAATAAGCCAGTGCCGTTGGACCCATAAACAGGGCATCGCACCAGGCCCATTCGCGGTTCTGGATGTTATTCTTCCACTCCAGCGATTCATTAAATGGCAGGGTAACCATACTATCAGCCAGGTGTTGAAACGGGGCAATCATTTCGGGCCTTTTGTATTTCATATACAGCAGCGAGTAGGTTTGCCCAACACAATAATCATCGGCCATCAGCCGGTTGTTACCAGTGCTCCAGTTTATATCGTTACCAATTTCTATTAGCTTGTTATCATACTTTTCATCGCCGCTTGTCTTGCTCAGGTCAAAAATGCCTGTATACAAGGCGGCATTTGTCCAGTCGGTTTTTTTATGGGTGAAGCCTTTGGTTTACCAGTATTGCAATTGCCAGTCGCCAACGCGTTTCATTATTTTGAGGACAGATTGGGGGGAGAAGACAGTGTCGCGGCCCTTTGGGTGTGTTTTACTAATTCCTGCAATTGCTGAACAGGCAAAAAATATCAATAATATGAACCCGGAAACGGGTTGGACTTTGGTTGGCCTCATTTGGTAATGGTTTATTGGCTGCAATTTAATAGATTTCCAAAGTCCGGCAGAATTAATCTACATTTAATCCATGGAAAAAAACAAGCCGGCCCGGCGCGATTTTATTAAACTCTCGGCATTGGCATTAGGTGGGCTTACTATTGCGCCGATGACCAGAGCGGATGCAAAACCAATCAAACCGCTGAAGCAGATAAGCACCGGCGATAAAAGGCTGAATATCGTTTGCCTGGGCGCCCATCCCGGCGACCCTGAGTTTGGCTGCGGCGGCACCATGGCTAAATACAGCGAAGCGGGCCACACGGTCACTTTTTTATACCTTACCCGGGGCGAGGCCAGTGATCCAAATAAAACCTATGCGCAAATGGCCGCATTACGTACCAAAGAAGCAGAAACCGCCTGCAAAATAGTTAACGCGACACCACAATTTGCCGGGCAGATTGACGGCAATAGTATATTGGATAAAGAATGGAATGACAAAGCAACACAAATGCTGGCGGCATTAACCCCTGATATTGTTTTTACGCAATGGCCTGTTGACGCACACCCTGATCACCAGGTTACAGGGTTGCTGGGCCTCACGGCCTGGGTTCGGTCAGGGCGAAAGTTCGACCTCTATTTTTATGAAGTTAATACCGGTGTTGAAACCATGGCCTTTACGCCGACTGATTATGTAGATATCACCGCTGAACAGGAAAAGAAAAAGCAGGCTATGTTTGCACACCAAACGCAGGATCCTATAAATACCTATAATAATTATTTTAAACCGCTGGAAGAATTCAGGGGGCTGGAAGCCGGCGTTAAGGCTGCTGAAGCTTTTATCCATTTTAAAGCCGGAGATAAAAGGGCAGGAATTATTGGATTGTGAGCACCAGAGCATCTAAAACTCCCTTTGCAGATAAAGCTCATTCGGCAATCGGCAGTTAGCATTCCGCAATTAAAAAAGCCCTTCGATGATATCATCAGCAGACAGCCCTTCGGCTTCGGCATGGTAGCTGCGTACAATGCGGTGGCGCAATATGGGTTTGGCAATGGCCTGTACATCTTCAATATCCGGGGCGTACTTGCCATTAATTACCGCATGGCATTTAGCGCCCAATATCAAAAATTGCGAAGCACGCGGGCCGGCGCCCCAGTTTAATAAACGTTTTACCTGCGGGGCAGCCATTTCGCCGTTAGGGCGGGTTTTGGCCACCAGTTTAACCGCATATTCAAGCACATGATCGGTAACCGGGATATTCCTCACCAATTGCTGAAAGTAGATGATCTGTTCAGCGCTGAGTAATTTTCTTACTTCTGTTTTTTGGGTACTCGTTGTGTTCTTAACCACCAGCAATTCTTCCTGGAAAGTCGGGTAATCAAGAGCGACGTTAAACATGAAACGATCAAGCTGTGCCTCGGGCAGCGGATAGGTGCCTTCCTGCTCAATAGGGTTTTGTGTTGCTAACACAAAAAAGGGTTGGGCGAGCCGATGGGTAATACCCGCTGCGGTAACCGATTTTTCCATCATGGCCTCCAGCAGGGCGGCCTGTGTTTTTGGCGGGGTGCGGTTGATCTCATCAGCCAGGATGATATTTGCAAATACCGGGCCCGGTATAAATTTAAAATTACGGTCCTCGCCCAAAATCTCCGAACCGATGATGTCCGAAGGCATCAGGTCGGGGGTAAACTGGATACGTTTAAAATCAAGGTCCAATACCTGTGCCACGGTTTGCACCAGCAGGGTTTTAGCTAAACCAGGTACGCCAACCAGCAAACAATGCCCGTTACTAAAAATAGAGATCAGTACAAATTTTAGTACTTCCTGCTGACCTACAATTACTTTGCCTATTTCGGCGCTTATTTGCTGATAAGCGTGCCTTAAAGCATCAGCAGCCTCTACTTCGGTACGGTGTTGCATATATGGTTAAGGTTTTACTTCTGCCGGGGTGGTAGTTACCATACTCTCGTCAACAGGGCTTGCCCATCCTTTCATATTGGTGCACTGCTGGTATTCCGGATCGATCTTAATGAAAGTTTGTTTACGCCTTTTTTGGAACCACTCGCTCACCTTACGGTTAATTTTATCGTTGGTGGCATATTCCTTTATTTTTGGATAATCATCCACCAGGTTAGCCTTATGGGCGTTGGTGCTTGATTTAAGGTACAAAATCTTATAAGTCTTTTTACCGGCCGCATCTGTAAACAGCAGGGGTTTTGACATGCTGCCCACTTTCATGGTATCCACCACCAACGCCGCCTGCGGATCAAGCTTATCTGTTGGGATATAGGTGGTGCGGGTTTCAACGTCAGATGCATTCAGCATCATACCGCCGTTATATTTGGTTTCTTTATTGTCTGAGTAATAGGCGGCAGCATTTGAAAATGATATCTTATTATTCTTTGTCAAAAAGTCAAAAACACTATCGGCTTTTGCCTTTGCCCTTTGCAGGCTGGCATCAGTTACCGTTGGGATGATCAGGATGTGTCTAACGTGTACCTGTTCGCCGCGCCGTTCAAGCACCTGTAAAAAGTGAAAGCCAAACTCCGTTTCAAATACCGGCGAAAGTTCGCCTGCTTTAAGCCTGAAGGCCCAGGCGGTAAATTCTTTTACATAGGTGCTGCGGTCGGCAAAGCCCATATCACCGCCCTGTAACGACGAACCTGGATCCTGTGAATACAAGCGTGCCAAAGCACCCATATCTTCCCCTTTTTTTACGCGGTCAAGCAGGTCCTGCGCTTTGCCACGGAAATAGGCTTTTTCAGTTTCGTTTAATTTGGGGTTAAATTGGATCTCGCCCACCTCAACTGTTTTGTTAAAGGTTGGCAGGCTATCTTTAGGGATGGTATTAAAGAATTTTTTTATGTCCTCCGGAGTGGTGTTAACATCGGAAGTGATTTTTTGCTGCATTTTTTGAGCGATCAGCTCTTCCTTAATGTCAGGGCGTATTTCGTCCTTATATTGAATAACGGAGCGGCCCAAAAATTGCTCAAGCCTGTCCTGGCTGCCGGCACGCGCAATCATGCCCCGCATACGGCGGTCAATATCCGCGTCAACTTCATCATCCTTCACATCAATACTATCAATAATGGCCTGCGCCGCCAATAGTTTTTGTGTAACAAAACTTTGCGCTATCTGGCATTTTACAACAGGGTTTGCGGGACTGCCCTGTGCAAGGTAAGTGGCATATTTTAACTCAATATCCGATTGCAGGATAATGCTGCCACCCACTACCGCCGCTATTTTATCAAGCGTATGCTTTTGTTGCGCACGGGCAAAGGATATGAATAATGTAAAACTTAAAAAGACTAACCCAAACTTTCTCATGTATCTCGATACTAATAAAACTGAACCCGGTTTGCCGGGCGCGTTAAAAACTCCGAATTTCGGTAAAATTTATTAATTATGACTGCATTTTTAACCGGAATTGATTAGCGGCAGCTATAATTGTGCGAATATGCTGATAATGCGTCAAACTGTTTAGTTACTTTTGTTAAAATTTGTTAAAGTGAGAATAGAAAACCCTGTTGCTTTTAGTTTTATACTCCAGGATGACCTTTACCTGTTAAATAATGACAAAATAGTTAAACCTGTTGCCGAAATACCTGCACCTGTGCCTGAACCTGTTTTACAAGCGCCTGTACACCAAATTGAAACGCCTGCGCTTAATTTTAATTACCTGGGCAAGTATAAAAAACAATGCCTGATCCTGGTTTTTTACCCAGGACTTGAAGCTATGCCGGCTCCCTATTTAACCGCGCTTGAAAATACGCTTAAACGACTGGGTTTTGAACTGGATGATGTAGCGATATTGAACCTGGCCAATTACAAGGAAACAGTATTTGAGCAACTGGCAACTTATTTTAAACCCCAAAAATTGTTGATACTGGGCAGCCACGCCCTGCCGAAAGGGCTTGTAGCCCCGGCGGTTAATCAACAGGCACTGGTAAATTACGCCCGCACCTTATTCACTTTTAGTTTTGATGAAATGATGGATAACAACGACATGAAAAAAGTATTTTGGGAACAAATGAAACAATGGTAATACCATGCGGCAATTAGTTTTTGCAACCAATAATCGCCATAAACTGGATGAAGTGGCGGCCAAAGTTGGCGACCAGATAAAATTGTTAACCCTTAACGATATTGGCTGCCAGGACGAGATCCCCGAAACGGGGCATACCTTCAGGGAAAACGCAGCTATAAAAAGCCATTATATCTACCAAAAATATAAACTGGATTGTTTTGGCGATGACAGCGGCCTTGAGGTTGATGCACTAAACGGCGAACCCGGCGTTTACTCGGCCAGGTATGCAGGTACCCACGGCGACCATGAAGCCAATATGGATAAAGTGTTGGCCCTGCTGGCAGGTACAACCAACCGCAAAGCCCGTTTCAGCACCCTGATCTCGCTGATATGGAATGGCGAAGAACATTTTTTTGAAGGCACAGTAGAAGGCACCATCCGCCACGAACGCTCCGGCTCAAAAGGCTTCGGATACGATCCTATATTTCAGCCTGATGGCTACAACATCACCTTTGCTGAAATGAGTATGGATGAAAAGAACAGCATCAGCCACCGTGCCAGGGCGGTTGAAAAATTGATTGAATTTTTAGTCACGAAGTCATTAGGTCATTGAGTCATTGGTTTGGGGGGATTGATATACTCTGGTGTGTGGCGGTGTCATGCTGAGGTTCTCGAAGCATGGTGTGGTGGGCTGACGGATAACAGGTGAGACAAGGAACGTCATTGAGTCGTTGGTTGGATTATAAGCATTACCTTATCTATCTAAATCAATTATATCTATATTATTTAGTTAGATTTGAGTTGCCCTAAACCGGCTAAGCCTTTTACTTGACCATGAAAATATTTAAAACCCTGTATTTTTGCTTTGCAATCCTTTTTATTTTGCTATGGATTTATATACTGATCTATATTAAAATAATATCCCTTGGTTGGTTAATTGCTGAACTTGCAGGCTTTTTACTTTTGGTAATAGCTTATATAGTGCATGGTATTTTAAAAGGAATTGAACGGCCACGAAAGATATTTCTCGGTGCACTATTGATGGTTATTGTCTTCGGCTTTAACGGTTATAATGAAATCAAAGCTTATAAAAGAAACGTTTGCCAGGCTCAATTCGGGCCGGAATTTAATACAACGCGGCGAAGCATCGGCACACCAATAATTCCTGCAAACTGGCAAATAAAAGAAAGCAGCGAAGGGCGGGTGCTATGGCAGCCGGCCGACAGTTTGATCGGGCATCAAAAAAAATATATACGGATTGAAACTGGTTGTGCAATAGAAGAGGAGTTGGATTACTATGGCCTTGCAAGCCGGCATGGTAATAAAAGGGAGTTGATGATTGAAACTCAATTCGGGAGAGGCCGGCTAAACGATTCTGTTTTCTATTATTATTATCATGATAAAGCAGGCCGGCGTACCGACACCTTATCCCGCCAGCAAGCAGATAGCATATTCGCTGCTGAAAAAATAAGGAAGGATTATTGAGGGTAAGTATCTATCTAATGGCCTAACTACAAATACCCATCCCTGTCATCCCGAACTTGTTTCGGGACCCCACAGACAGGTAGCCCGCTGACAGGTAAGCGAATGACAGGTTGCTACCAAACAGGCGGCTAAGCGCCCGGCTACTTTGCACGCGGCTCAGCGTGTGAGGTGCTGAAACAAGTTCAGCATGACCTGTTTTTTATGTTTTGTTTAAATTCTTGTTCTGGCATATCCGCCAACCAATGACCCATTTACTTCTCCGCCAGCAAATCTTCCGTCAGTTTCTGAAACTCATCAATAAACTCGGTGTAATAAACGCCGGTGCCAGGGCCGCTGAACCCTGTATGAATTTTACGCACTTCGCCTTTTTTATCGATGATGATGGTGGAGGGGAAGCCCTTAAAATCGGCCAGCATCGGCAAGCTTTTTTGCGGATCGCCGGCAGCAGGGGTAAAACCGGTGATCAGTAATGGATAGGGCACATTAAAGTGCGTTTTCATTTGCTGCAGGGTGCGTTGCGATTTGGCAAAATCAGTTGTGCGCTCATAGGCCAGGCCGATCACCTCTACCCCTTTATTATGGTATTTAGGATAGTAGCTGCTTACAAAATAATTGGTTTCGTCCATACAGTTAGGGCACCATGAGCCCAGGATCTGTACAATAACCACCTTGTTTTTATAGCGGGCATCGCTTAAGGATACCTGTTTGCCCTTAATGTCCCTGAAAGTAAAATTAATTTGATGATAGCCGGGTTTTAAGGCCGTGAGTGAATAGGCATCCGGTAATTTGGCATTAGCATCCTTCACCGCGCTCCAGGTATCCAGCCCCGAAAAGCCTGAATATTGCTTGCCATCGCTTAATGTTTTGTCGTCGTTAATTTTTGCGGTAAAGATGTAGGCATGGCCGCCATCAAAGCATGATAAATACATTTGGTTGCCTGCAACGGTACCTTCCAAATAGCGGTAATCGCCGCTGGTGCTTAAAAAGGTGCCGGTTAATATAGCGCCGCTTTGTTTAAACTCGCCCACCAAAGTATCCCGTGTGTCGCCGCTGCCAAATATAGCCGACCATCGCCCACCGATATCAAATGCCGGTTTTTCGCCATTTTTAAAAAATCGCCAGGTGGTATTGGGCACGGCAGTAAAGGCCATTACAGCATCGCTGGTACCCAGGTGTTTTATCCAGTTGCCGCTTAAGCCGCTTGCATCCAGCTTCAGCTTAAATTCCGAATCAAATAAAGGCATGTGTATAAAAACAGAATCGCCTGATGATTTGATGTCGGTTACTTTATAGTGTTCGTCGCCATTAATTATAGCCATTTGCTGTGCGCCTGCGGTATCCCTCACCTCAAAATTAAAAGGGAGTTCGCCGCCTGCTGAGTTTTTTAAGGCGCCGCGCCAAATGCCGGTTGGTAACTTGCTTTGTGCCGATGCGGTATGAATTATGGAGAAAATAAATAATGCCGATAGAATATGTCGTGTTTTAAAAAGCATATTCAAACGTATCAAAATTTGATCAGATTACCTCAAAACCTCACGGGATATTACAATCCGCTGAATTTCGGAGGTACCTTCGTAAATCTGGGTGATCTTTGCATCGCGCATTAAACGCTCTACATGGTATTCTTTTACAAAGCCATATCCGCCATGGATCTGCACAGCCTCCACAGTAGTGCGCATAGCCACTTCCGATGCAAAGAGTTTAGCCATCGAGCTGGCCTGGGCATAGGGTAGCCCTTTATCTTTCAACCAGGCAGCTTTAAGACATAGCAGGCGGGCAGCCTCTATCTCGGTAGCCATATCCGCCAGTTTAAACTGGGTGGACTGTAAATCGGCAATGGTTTTACCAAAAGCTTTGCGCTCTTTGGCATAGGCCATCGCCAGCTCATAGGCTCCGGAAGCAATCCCCAAAGCCTGTGAAGCGATACCGATGCGGCCGCCATCCAAAGTATTCATGGCAAATTTAAACCCGAATCCATCTTCGCCGATGCGGTTTTCTTTGGGCACCTTCACGTCAGTAAACATTAATGAATGCGTGTCAGAACCGCGGATGCCGAGTTTATTCTCTTTATGCCCAACCGTAAAACCTTCCATGCCGCGGTCAACGATCAAGGCGTTGATGCCATGGTGGCGTTTGCTGGCGTCGGTTTGCGCAATAACCAGGTAAGTAGATGCGGAATTGCCGTTGGTGATCCAGTTTTTTACGCCGTTCAATAGGTAATAGTCGCCCATATCAATAGCGGTGGTGCGCTGTGAGGTGGCGTCCGATCCCGCTTCCGGCTCCGACAAACAAAAAGCGCCTATTTTTTCGCCTTTAGCTAATGGTACCAGGTATTTTTGTTTCTGGGCCTCGCTGCCATATTTTTCTAACCCGTAACATACCAGTGAATTATTAACAGAAACAACAACGGAAGTGGAGGCGTCGATCTTTGATAATTCTTCCATTACCAAAACGTAGGAGATGGCATCCATTCCGGCGCCGCCATATTCGGGCGCTACCATCATGCCTAAAAAACCGAGTTCGCCCAACATTTTTACCTGTTCAGCAGGGAAGGTCTGGTGTTCGTCGCGCTCAATTACACCCGGCTTAAGTTCGGTTTGTGCAAAATCCCGCGCCGCCTGGCGGATCATTTCCTGTTCTTCCGTAAATTCAAAATACATATGATGTGGATTTTAGATACAAACATAATACTATGCATGCATAGTAAAAAATTTACCATAAAAAAAGAGAGCCTTTTTGAAGCTCCCTTTCCCCTAATTAATTTAAACTATTGATTAAACCCAAAACAAAGAACAAAAAAACCTCAGCTTGGGCGTCTGAGAAATTCAATTTAAAGTTTTTACATAGGTAGATGTATATCTTTATTTTTTCACAGATGTTGCAGGGCCGTTAGGTTTAGAACAAATGTTAAGCCATAAATTGACTGACTGCTATATTTTTCGCCATTTGCCCAACAAAAGTGTAAGCTGCTGTGGTGCCTCAATAATGTGTACTTAAAATTTTACTTTTAACTATTATGATATAGTATTTGAAAAGTTTATACTTGTATTCCTGAATTTTACAGCTGATTTACAGTAAATTAATGCCCATAATGCCTTTTTGCAGATTTGATAAATGACCATTTTTTAATTTTTTTTAAGCATAACAATTGAACTTATTAATCATAAAACAGAACTGACCATATCATTGATATTTTTATTCGATATTCCGGACTGAACCTAAAATAGGGGGTATTTGTCCGGGACTTGTCTGTTATTTCATACAAAGCTTGTATTTTATTACCTACACACATTATTCAAATGACTAAAAAAAATGTTTTCAAGGCCATAATGATAAGCACCGCGTGCGCTTGCATGGCTGTTTCATGTAACAACCACCAAAAGAACTACGCCGAAAATGACGCCATCATAAAAAATATGGACACCACCGTAAAACCTGGTGACGATTTTTTTAAATATGCCAATGGCGCCTGGCTCAAAAGGAATCCGATCCCGGCAGCTTATCCTTCCTGGGGTATAGGCAATGTGGTGGAAGAGGAATTAAGGGACCGCCTTAAGAAATTAAACCTTGAAGCGTTAAAGGCCAATGCCGAAAAGGGAACCAGTTCGCAAAAGATCGGTGATTTTTATTATAGCGGAATGGATACTGTGGATATTGAAAAACAAGGTGTCGATCCCCTTATCTCTGAACTTGATAAGATCGGTCAGATCAGAAACATCAGCGACCTGGTTGATGAGTTCGCGCATTTGCAAACGATAGGGGTTGAAACGCCTATTTCATGCGGGGTTGGGCAGGACGCAAAAAACAGCGGCAAGAATATGCTGCAACTGTACCAGGGCGGCATAGGCTTACCCAACCGCGATTATTATTTTAATACCGATCCGCATAGCGTGGCCATCCGAACCGATTACCTTGAAAAACATTTGCCCATCGTTTTTAAATTATCAGGTTTAGAGCAGGCAGCGGCAGCAGCGGCCAAAAGAACCTACGAGTTGGAGAAGTTTTTGGCTGATAGCAGTCGCAAACTGGAAGACCTTCGCGATCCTTATCATAACTACAATAAAATGCCATTGGCCGGCTTAAGCAGACTTACCCCGCTTATTGATTGGAAGGGCACCTTCGAAAAAATGGATTATAAAAATGTGGATACGGTAATTGTAGGGCAACCCGAATATTACCGGGCGTTAAATAAAGCGCTTACCTTATTTTCTATTGACGACTGGAAGAATTACCTGCGCAAAAACCTGGTATCAGCCTTCGCCTCAAACCTGAGCAAACCTTTTGACCAGGAAGACTTCAGGTTTTATGGTACTATATTATATGGTGTAAAAGAACAGCTGCCGCGATGGAAACGAGTAATTGATAACGAAAACGGTTTGATGGGCGAAGTGCTGGGCCAGTTGTTTGTCAAAGAATACTTCCCCGAAAAAACTAAAAAACGCTATGTTGATTTGGTGGAAGCCATGCGCGCCAGCTTTAAGGAACATATTGAAAAGCTGGACTGGATGAGCGAGCTAACCAAACAAAAGGCTTATGATAAGCTCGCTAAAGTAATGCCCAAAGTAGGATTTCCCGACCATTGGAAAGACTTTTCGACACTAACCATCGACCGCGGGCCCTTTGTATTGAACGTGATGCGGGCCAATACTTTCTGGCACCGTTATGATGCCAATAAACTGGGCAAACCTGTTGACCGTACCGAATGGGGCATTACCCCCCAAACCTATAATGCTTATTATAATCCTTCCAACAACGAAATTGTATTGCCGGCGGCACAGTTTATGATCCCCGGAATTAAGGATGAAGAGGTTGACGACGCGGTAGTTTACGGCTACGCCGCAGCATCAACCATAGGGCACGAGATGACACATGGGTTTGATGATGAAGGCCGGCAGTTTGATGCAAAAGGCAATTTAAAGGGATGGTGGTTGCCGCAGGATTCGGTTAAATTTGCCAAACGTGCCCAAATGCTGATAGATCAGTTTAGCGGCTATAGTATTTATGGCCTTCATGTAAACGGGAAGGCAACCTTAGGCGAAAACATTGCCGATCTGGGCGGTATAGTGATCGGCCTGGACGCATTCAAAAAAACCGACCAGTATAAAGAAGGGAAACTTATAAACGGATTAACCCCGATCCAGCGGTTTTTCCTGGGTTATTCATTGGGATGGCTTGGGCAAACAAGGCAGGAGGCATTATCCAGCCAGATCCTCACCAACGAACATGCCCCTGGTTTTATGCGGGTAAATGGCCCTTTTACCGATGTGCCTGAATTTTATGAGGCCTTCCATATAAAAAAAGGCGATAAAATGTGGTTGGATCCGGATAAAAGGGTGAAGATTTGGTAGGTGCGACAAATTAACCTTTCGGAAAGGTCTCGTAGGGGCGACCCTTGTGGTCGCCCTTTTATTTGTGGTCACCCTTTTATTTGTGGTCGCCCTTTTATTTGTGGTTCACCTCCGGGATTTGTGTACTCCTCATTTGTGGATTTGCGCGATGAATACATATCCCGTGTTTAAGGGCGACCACAAGGGTCGCCCCTACGGGATTTGCGCGATGAATACATGTTCCGTGTTTAAGGGCGACCACAAGGGTCGCCCCTACGGGATTTGCGCGATGAATACATGTTCCGTGTTTAAGGGCG
>NZ_CAIWNH010000350.1 GCF_903913935.1 uncultured Mucilaginibacter sp. | reverse complement strand
TTGCATTGAGAGTGTTGCTGATTATTGTTGTGATGCAGATAATGGGCATGCAGTTAACCTTGTTTACCGCATTGGTTGGCGCATTTGGCGTTGCTGCCGGTTTAGCACTTTCCGGCACGTTGCAAAATTTTGCCAGTGGCGTTTTAATCCTGCTGCTCAAGCCCTTTGTTATCGGCGATAATATCGTTACGCAGGGGACAGAAGGCACAGTAACTTCTATCCAGATATTTTATACCCAGGTAAAAACTTATGATAACCGGACGCTTATTGTACCCAATGGCCAATTGTCAAACAATACCATCGTCAACCTGAGCCGCGAAGGAACGCGGCGGCTGGACATCAACTATAAGTTCCCTAATAGCATCGATATCAAACAAGCAAAAACAGTTATTAATGGTATTGTTGATAAATGCGAAAGTGTTTTAGCCACACCAGCACGGCGCATTGGTATTATCACCTTAGATCCGGATGCTTTTACGATAGGTATTAATGTATGGGTAAATGCCCATGGATTTGAAGACACAAGGCAGCAACTGCAGGAAAGTATTTTGCAGGGTATTAAAGATGCGGGAATCAAAATACCTGGTGTTGCCTGACGTATTGATAACACAGCAAATATCTCCGGTAAATTTCTTTTATTTTGAATGGAATATCCTGATATCAAGTATCAAAAAAAACTCCTCCGATTTTTTTACCGGTAAATAAGCTTTCTGCGCTGTTTATCGCCCCCGAAAAAGGTGATAAGGATCATTTTATTTGACCCGGCCGGCTTTTTAACGGCTGTTAGATTTTCTATCTTCCTGTTGTCCAGTATCTTTTTTTTAAATTGAGTAAGGTAAATTAAGTGATTTTCGTCATTTGTTCGAAATATAGTTTTAGTTAAATTACATGTTATAAAAAAGGTATTTATTTAGTGGAAATTGATTACAGTTAACAAAAATGAAATAATGCCATTTTTCCCCGGAAGCAAACGTGACGCGTTTGACGGAAATGTGGCGGAGCAAAGGCCCTTTTGATATTTTTTAAACTGTATAAAAAAAGTAAATAAATTGTAAAACCACTGTTAATATGTTAGCCATTTTAACAACCTAAGTGATTTATTATTTTTATTTTTACCATTTAATGAGTCCTCTCATTACTATTTGCCAATTAATAAACTATAGTTGAAACCAACAGACGACAAAAACCCGGAATACTTCCACAAGGTGGTGGATTGTCAGTATGCTTGTCCCGCACACACTCCCGTACCTGAATACATCAGGTTAATTGCAGAAGGAAAATATACTGAAGCTTATATGATCAACTGGGAATCCAATGTGTTCCCCGGTATCCTTGGCCGTACCTGCGACCGTCCCTGCGAACCGGCTTGCAGGCGCGGCAGGGTTGAAGAAGAGCCCGTTGCTATTTGCCGGCTAAAGCGCGTGGCAGCCGACCATAAAGATGATGTAAAGCAATTTATGCCGAAAGTGCCGTTCGAAAAAAACGGCAAGCGGATCGCGCTCATCGGTGGAGGGCCGGCATCGTTGACGGTAGCCCGCGACCTTGCGCCACTTGGTTATGAGATCCATTTGTACGATGAACAGGATGCGGGTGGCGGTATGATGCGCAGCCAGATTCCCTCATTCAGGCTCCCGATCAGTGTGTTGAATGAAGAGGTAGATTATATCCTGGATATGGGCATCCATACCCAATTTAAAACATATGTATCCAGCCTGCAGGAAATACTGGATATGGGCTATGATGCTGTTTTTGTTGGAACCGGCGCCCCACGGGGACGTGACCTGATCATTCCCGGTCGTAAAGAAGCTGCTGAGCATATACATATTGGGGTAGACTGGCTTGCTAGTGTAGCCTTTGAGCATACCCATCAAATCGGCAAAAAAGTGATTGTGCTGGGTGGCGGCAACACCGCTATGGATTGCTGCCGTACCTCACGCCGTCTGGGTGGCGAAGTGGTTAAGGTAGTGGTACGCAGCCCTTATGCCGAAATGAAGGCCTCGCCATGGGAAAAAGAAGATGCATTGCACGAGGATATCCAGATTTTGGATAACCATGTGCCTAAAATATTTGTAGTTGAAGATGGCAAGCTGAAAGGCATGACTTTTGAGAAAGTGCACGCCGTATTTAATGAAAAAGGCAAACGCACATTAGTGCCTACCGGCGAACCGGAAGTATTTATTGAAGCGGATGACGTATTGGTGGCTATCGGCCTTGAAAATACGTTCCCCTGGGTTGAAAAATCAACCGGGGTGGAATTTGGCGAATGGGGTATGCCGACAGTTGATCCCGTTACTTTCCAATCTACCAATAAAAGCGTTTTCTTCGGCGGCGATTCAGCTTTTGGGCCTAAAAACGTGATTACCGCGGTGGCACACGGACACCAGGCGGCTATCTCTATCAATTTATACCTGAAAGAGAAATCACTTACCGAAAGGCCGTCGCCATTTGTGAATTTGGTGAGTCAGAAAATGGGCATCCATGAGTGGAGTTATGAAAACGAAGTAGAAAATGACTTGAGGTATGCCGTACCGCATGCAGCCAAAACGGTAACGTTATCAGACCGCAAGATGGAAGTGGAACTGGGTTTTGATATCCAGACGGCTATTAAAGAGGCCCGGCGCTGCCTCAACTGCGATGTGCAAACCGTATTTGTAAAAGACAGATGTATAGAGTGCGATGCCTGTATGGATATATGCCCTACCTCATGCATCACCTTTACGGCAAATGGCGGGGAAGAAGACTTGCGAACCCGATTAAAGGCGCCATCGTTGAATTTAAGCCAGGATCTGTATGTATCAGACACCCTGCCTACCAGCCGGGTAATGGTAAAAGACGAAGATGTTTGCCTGCATTGCGGGTTATGTGCCGAGCGCTGCCCAACTTCGGCCTGGGATATGCAGCAATTTTTATATAAGGTTACCAAAGCATGTTAAGTGATGCATCAAGATAAAGTGAACGATTTTGTGGTACGGTTTGCCAATGTGAACGGTACAGGATCAGCAAGCGCCAATTACCTGTTTGCAAAAGCGATTTTCAGGATGGGGATACCGGTTACCCCCAAAAATATTTTCCCCTCAAACATACAGGGATTACCTACCTGGTATGATGTCCGGATCAGCGAAAAAGGTTATTTAGGCAGGCGCGAAGGCGTGGATTTTATGGTTTGCGTTAACCCGCAAAGCATGCCGGACGATGTGCGTTCCGTTAAAGCTGGAGGCTACTTTTTGTACGACAGTACCAGGAAGCTGCACCCGGAATTGATCCGCGAGGAGGTGAATTATATCGGGATCCCTTTAATGGAAATCTGCAACCGTGAGTTTACTGATCCACGACAGCGGCAGTTGTTCAAAAATATCGTTTATGTGGGTGCGCTGGCGCAAATGCTCGGCATTGAATTTAAGGTGCTGGAAATATTATTGGAAGAACAGTTTAACGGTAAAGAAAAACTGATCGCCCCAAACATTAAGGCATTAAAATTGGGTGCGCAGTATATTCTCGACAATTATAATTACCCCATCGACTTAAAACTTGAACGCCGTGACCTGGTGGGTGATAAGATAATGATTGATGGCAATGCCGCCTGCGGCCTTGGCGCAGTTTACGGCGGTGCAACGGTGGTCGCCTGGTATCCGATAACGCCATCTACTTCGGTTGTGGAAGCTTTTGAAGGCTATGCGAAAAAGATGCGGATTGACAAAGAGACCGGCAAACACAACTATGCCATTGTCCAGGCTGAAGATGAACTGGCCGCCATTGGGATGGTGATCGGTGCCAACTGGAACGGTGCGCGTTCATTTACCGCAACCAGTGGCCCTGGCTTATCTTTAATGAATGAGTTTTTAGGCCTGGCTTATTTCGCCGAAATACCCACTGTTTTGATTGATGTGCAGCGCACCGGGCCATCCACAGGTATGCCAACACGTACCCAGCAATCGGATATTTTGCTGGCAGCTTATGCATCGCACGGGGATACCAAGCAAGTATTGCTCTTCCCATCCGACCCAAAAGAATGTTTTGAAATGACCGCCGGTGCATTCGATCTTGCTGAGTTGTTACAAACACCAATTATTATGATGACGGATCTTGACCTGGGCATGAATGACCATATGTCTGAGCCGTTTGTATGGGATGATCAGCGCAAATACAATCGCGGCAAAGTGCTTAACGCACAGCAACTGGAGGAACTGCCCCAGTTTGGCCGTTACCTGGATGTAGATGGCGATGGCATTACCTATCGCACCATCCCCGGCACGCACCCCACCAAGGGTTCATTTTTTACCCGTGGAACCTCGCGCGATGAATTTGCTGCCTATACCGAAGACGGCGATGTTTACGCCCGCAACATGGACAGGTTGCTAAAAAAATGGGATACCGCCAAAGACATTGTACCGGCACCCTACCTGTATCAAAAAGAAAATAAAAGCCCTTATGGCGTGCTGTTTTTTGGCACTTCCACCTACTCTGCGGAGGAAGCAATGGATCTGATGGGCCATGGCAATGTGTCTTTCGATGCTATGCGGATAAAGGCTTTCCCTTTTAACAAAACGGTGGAAGATTTTATCAATACCCACGAAAAAGTATTTGTAATTGAACAAAACCGCGATGCGCAGCTGCGCACCCTGCTGGTAAACGAACTGGATGCGAGTCCTCAAAAACTGATCTCTATTTTGAATTATAATGGGATGCCGATTACAGCGGATAACATCATTACGCAGATCAGCAAAAGTTTATCACCGGCTAAAAAATTGATTTACCACCAGTAACATATCGTCATGACTTATATACGTTCACAATTCCGCCACCCCGGCTTGCCGAAAAATGATTTGGGCTATACCACCAAAGAATATGAAGGCGCCATATCCACCTTATGCGCAGGCTGCGGGCACGATTCTATCAGCGGAAGTATCATACAGGCATGTTTTGAAATGTCGATAGCGCCGCACCGTATTGCCAAGCTATCGGGTATCGGCTGCTCATCAAAAACGCCTACCTACTTTTTAGGGCACTCACATGGCTTTAACTCCGTACATGGCAGGATGCCATCGGTAGCTACCGGCGCCAGTATGGCCAACCGCGACCTGCTTTATATGGGCGTATCCGGCGATGGCGACAGTGCTTCTATTGGCATGGGACAGTTTGTGCATGTTATCCGCCGTAACCTCAATATGGTGTACATCGTGATGAACAACGGCTGCTACGGCCTCACCAAAGGGCAGGACTCCGCCACTGCGGATGCAGGCTCCAAAAGCAAAAAAGGCGTGGCCAACCCCTTCCAGCCGATTGATATGGCAGGCCTGGCGCTTGAACTCGGGGCTTCGTTTGTGGCACAAAGCTTTTCGGGCGATAAGGAACAACTGATCCCCCTGATCAAAGCGGCGATTGACCATCCGGGCTTTGCTTTTATCAACGTGATCTCACCTTGTGTTACGTTTAACAACAACCCCGGGTCTACCAAATCCTACGACTATGTGCGCGAACATATGGAAGCCACCGCTACTGTAGATTTTGTGCCCCTGAAAAAAGAAATTACCACCAGCTACCAGAAAGGCACCGGAACCGACATTAAAATGCACGACGGCTCCTATATCCACCTGGAAAAACTGGCTGACGACCTTGATCCATACGACAGGCTCTCGGCAATGAACGCGCTTCAAAACGCCCGTAACAAAAACGAGATCCTCACCGGTTTACTCTATATCAACCCTGAATCGACTGATTTGCACCATACCATACAAACCTCGGATAGCGCTTTGAACAGTTTGAGCCAGGCGGAATTATGCCCGGGGAGTAGTGTTTTGGAGGGGATTAATGGGGAGTTGAGGTAGAGCGCGCTGAAAATGTATAAAATCAGGTAGTATCTCAAGCTGAATTTACCCTTT
>NZ_CAIWNH010000349.1 GCF_903913935.1 uncultured Mucilaginibacter sp. | reverse complement strand
TAATGTTACTAATTGTGTTTCCGCCAGCCAGCGGTAAAGGGTGCTTATCTTTAATTAGAAAGCTGGTTGGGAAGATAAATTCTGATTTAATGGCGCAGAATAAAGCTGCGGATTGTGAATTTAGATACAAGAGTGATCTTTACAAAAAAAGTTTAAAAGCTGGCGGTGATTTAATGCCCCCTGAGAAACCTTCAAAGCCAATATTATTAATGCCCGGCGATGTAACCTCAGCAAAGCTTATTGAACAGATTGGGCATAATGGTGCTAACCAGGCCCTGATGATTTTTGAAACAGAGGCTGACGCCTTTGGCATAAGTGCCTCCAATGCGCAATTTGGATCTCAAATTTCTACTGTACTACGGAAGGCCTTTGAATTTGAAACGATTGAGCAGGCAAGAAAAGGCGAGGAGGCATCACATAGCGCAGAATCACCTAAACTGGTAATGGTGCTAAGCGGTACAGAAAGTCAGATCAGTAAAATATTTAAATCAAACGAAGATGGGTTGTTTTCAAGATTTATGATTGTTACTGGCAGTCCTTCACCCAAATGGATGAACGTGCAACCTGATCCTGCAAACGTGTCACAGGATGATTTTTTTGAATTAAAGGCTGATGAATATCATGAAATGTGGAAATTTCTCAACGGGAAAAGCATAGAAGTTCTATTTAGTCAGGATCAATGGGATCGTGTTAATGCCTTTGGTGAAAAATATTTAGCAATAACGCACCATTTTACCGGCGAACTTTCTGGAAGTCTAGCAAAAAGGCACGCCAATATGATTACCCGTTTAGCGGCCATATTCACGATGTTAAGATTTTTTGAAAACAAAAGTTTGATACCGAATGCATATTGTAGTGATGTGGATTTTAATATATCGCTCTGGATGGCAGAAAATTCAATAAACTGCAGCCTGAAGCTTTATAAAAAGTTACCGAACAAAGAGGTAAAAAACCCTGCTACGCAAAGCCTCTTCATTTTGCAAAATTTAGGGGATATTTTTAAATTGAAACATGTGGCGCTAATAAAACCGCCTGTATCAATCCCCAGACGGTCATTAAATAGGTTGATGTCTGATTTTGTAGTAGGCGGATTGTTAATCAGGTTGCAACCCGGCGTATATCAAAAAACACCCATGGCCCACTTGGCGCTGGCGCACTTTAACAAAATTGAATAGCGTTCTGGGCCAGCGCCAAGTGGGCCAAGGGCTATTTTACAAAAACAGGCGGCACATAATATAAGACGGAGTCGCCTGTTATGTGATGAATAGGGGTGTGGTTGCCATACCAAAAAACTGTGTTATACTTTACCGGAATGATAAGGTGCCTTGTTGCAGTGGATTTAAGACGCTTCCAGAAAGATTTAAGAAGATCACGTCTTGTGATAGTTAACGCCGCTAAACGTTTGCGAATGTGGTTTAAAGTCCTGTCTTATTGATTAGGCCTAATGAATCTTGGTAAACGTCTCGGGCTATCTGTTTTTACCTTAATAATTTACTTCAATCCCTTCCGGAGATATCTTTATATTCTTTACAGGACCGGTAACTATTACAGAACGGCCATTAATTGAAAACCGGTATGAGTTATCACTAGCGTTAAAAACCTGGGAAGTATCAAGCATTAGTGGAGTAGATGCAGGCAATGGCACTCCGTCGATTTCACCTTTAGCACGCTGACCGCGAACATCAGGAAAGATAATTCCTTGATCCCTTAATTTTGACTTGTGATTGTGTACAGAAGCTATGCCGATACCGAAAACGCAGCAATATCTTTTGGGGCCACTTCATTAAGTGCCATTTTTTTAAGCTGTTCTATTTCATCCGGGTTTAAGATTTTATATGACATTGTATTTTTACGGTTTTGATTACGCTATCTTATTTAAATTATAGAAGTTTAAACTTTGAAAGTGTAAATATAGAATATATT
>NZ_CAIWNH010000348.1 GCF_903913935.1 uncultured Mucilaginibacter sp. | reverse complement strand
TTGGGCGACCACAAGGGTCGCCCCTACGTATATTCCTTCTTTTTACCCAAACAAATCGCTGCTCAAATACCGGTCGCCGCGGTCGCAGCAGATAAAAACGATGGTGCCTTCCGTCAGTTCAGCGGCTAGTTTAACCGCTGCAGCCATAGCGCCCCCGCTGCTCATGCCGGCAAAAATAGCCTCTTCTTTGGCCAGGCGGCGCGCCATTAGGGTCGCTTCCGCTTCGGAAATATCCATTACCCTGTCCACCCGTTCCGGCTCAAAAATTTTGGGCAGGTATTCCACCGGCCAGCGGCGGATGCCTGGGATGGACGAGCCTTCGGTAGGCTGGCAACCTACAATTTGTATATTGGAGTTTACTTCTTTAAAATAGCGTGAACAGCCCATAATGGTACCGGTGGTGCCCATCGAGCTTACAAAATGGGTGATCTGCCCCTCGGTGTCTTTCCAGATCTCCGGACCAGTAGTATGGTAATGCGCCATATAATTATCGGGGTTGCCAAACTGATTCAAGAGGAAATATTCGCCGCTTGCGCCTTTTTCTTCGGCATAATCGCGACACCGTTCAATGCCCTCCAGCAGGGTAACCTTCGCGCCGAAGGCCTCCATTGTAAGTGTACGTTCGCGGGTGGAGTTATCCGGCATTACCAGTTCAATCTCCAGCCCGTACAGAGAAGCGATCATCGCCAAAGCGATACCGGTATTGCCGCTGGTGGCCTCAATCAGTTTGGTGCCGGGCTTAATGTCGCCGCGTTCTATCGCTCTTTTGATCATGTTTTTGGCTGCTCGGTCCTTAACGCTCCCCCCGGGGTTATTGCCTTCCAGTTTGCCAAAAATGCGCACATTGGGGTTTGGGTTGAGTTTTTTAATCTCCGCCATCGGGGTATTGCCGATCAGATCAATAATGCCTGCCATAAAACTTATACTTTTTTCTTTTTAAATACGCTGATCTCCGACTTATGGTACACGGTTGAATGCGCGGGCACGCTTTTGGTAAGCCAAACATTCCCGCCGATAATACTATCGTGGCCAATTACGGTTTCGCCACCCAAAATGGTAGCGCCTGCATAAATCACCACGTTATCTTCCACGGTGGGGTGGCGCTTGCTGTAGGCCATGCTTTTTTCAACGCTGAGCGCACCCAAAGTAACGCCCTGGTACAGCTTTACATGTTTACCGATGATACAGCTTTCGCCGATAACGATGCCCGTGCCATGGTCTATATAAAAATATTCATCGATCTGCGCTGCCGGGTGGATATCGATCCCTGTTTTGGAATGCGCCCACTCGGTTAAGATCCGCGGCAACAGCGGTACCTCGTGTTTGTATAAACTATGTGCCAGCCTGTAAAATGAAATAGCGAAGAAACCCGGATAGGTACGGATTACTTCAAATTCGCTGCGTGCCGCCGGGTCGCCGTTAAAAATTGCCTGGATATCTGAATTTAAAACCCGGAACAGGTCGGGCATTTCTTCAAAAAACAATTTGGCCAGCAGTTCATTATTACAATCGCGGCAGGCGCGGGTAGCATTTAAAATATAGGCGAGCTCATTCTCCAGCCGGATAAATTCATTTTTTACCTGCTTAAAGTCGATATAGTCTTGTTTGGATTGTTCAGGGAACAATAAACGGATCACCTGCAGGGCCCATGCCGTAATTTCCTTGTTGGAGGGCACTGCATCCACCAGCTGGTGTTTGTTGTAAATTTCCCTGTAAAATTGATCGTCCATTTTAAATTTAAGTCTATGCCCGGAATGCTAAAAATCAGGTAAAATAATCGTTATAAAAAGACTTTTAAACCCGGGCGTACAAGTTTATATAAAATAATGTTGTTTGTTTGTAAAAAGAAGTGGAATAGTGATTAGAGACTGGAGATCAGAGATTAGGCCGAACTTGTGTCTTTTCCTGATTTCCAATCACTCGTCTCTAATCTCTAAAGGAATGGTGATTACGGGTTCGAGATCAGAGATTAAGCCGAAACTAATGTCTTTTCCTAATCGCTAATTCACTGGTCTCTAATCTCTAACATTATGCAACGACGCTCATTTGTGAAAACTTCCTTACTGGCAACCGCAGCAACGGCGGTAAGCCCAAAACTAGGCAGCGCGGCCGAAAAGCTAAAAGGCGGCAGGGAATTTTATGAACTAAGGGCTTATACCCTTAAAACAGAACAGCAGCAAAAGCTGGTTGAAGGCTATTTTAAAGATGCATTCATCCCGGCATTAAACCGTTTGGGCTTCAAGGCTATTGGTGTTTTCGCAGAGTTGAAACCTGCAGGGCAAACAAAAATCTATGCGCTGATCCCTTATAATTCATGGGACGATTTTATCAATGTACAGGACAAACTGGCTGCCGACGCCGCTTATTTGGAGGCCGGCGCCGCTTACCTAAACGCACCGGCGACTGATCCGGCTTATGAAAGGATAGAAAGTTCGTTACTAAAAGCGTTTGCCCATATGCCCAAAATGCAGGCGCCTGCACAAAAGCCGCGTATTTTTGAGCTGCGCCGTTACGAGCACGCCAGTGAAAGCGCCGGGCAAAAGAAACTGGAAATGTTTAACGATGCAGGCGAAGTAGATATTTTTAAAAGGCTTGGGTTTGACCCCGTATTTTTTGGTGAAACCGTTATCGGCGACCTGAGGCCCAACCTCACCTATATGGTCACTTTTGATGATATGGCCGCGCACGACAGCCATTGGAAAGCTTTTGGGAGCGATCCGGAGTGGAAGAAGATCAGCGCCATTCCTGATTATGCCGATGCAAAGCTGGTTTCGCGCATCACCCCCACCTTTTTGGTGCCCTGTGATTGCTCTCAAATTTAATGTATTAAATTAGTGGCATTTTTTGATTGTGTCAATAATACACATATATTTACCGCTACCAATTCATAAATCATGACGACCAGACGATCCTTCCTCAAAACTTCGGCGGTGCTTTCTGCCGGGCTGTTAGTGGCTCCTAAATTATTTGCCTACGATAAAAAATATATCGGGCTGCAGTTATACACCGTTCGCGACGCGATGGATAAGGACCCGCAGGGCACCCTTGCTAAAGTGGCAAAGGTTGGCTTTAATTCGGTAGAGGCGGCAACTTATACCGGCAGCGAAAAGTTTTATGGGATGGACGGGCTTAGCTTTGCCAAAGTTTTAAAAGACAATGGCCTGAGTTTGATCAGCAGCCACTATCGTTTGGGTGAGGACATCCCCCGAAGTAAAGGCACGCTGTTAAATGACTGGCAGAAAGCAGTAGATGATGCCGCTCAAATCGGCCTTAAATATATGATCTGCGCATGGTTATCTCCTGCTGAACGCGGTCTCCTTGATCATTACAAAAAAATTGCCGGTGATCTTAACACTGCCGGCGAAATTTGCAAAAAAGCAGGCATCCAGCTTTGCTACCACAACCATGATTTTGAATTCATCAAACAGGATGGTAAATATCCGTACGAAATGCTGCTCATCAACAGCGACCCTGACCTGGTAAAAATGGAAATGGACATGTACTGGATGACCAAGGCTAAACAAGATCCGATGACGCTGTTTAACCAATATCCGGGCCGTTTCCCGCTGTGGCATTTAAAAGACATGGACAATACGCCTGAGCAAAAGTTTACCGAAGTAGGCAATGGCGTTATCGACTTTAAAGCGATATTAAAACATGCCAATAAAGCCGGCCTTAAATATTTCTTTGTTGAACAGGATATTTGCCCCGGCGATCCGATCGACAGTATCACCAAAAGCTATAACTATATTAAAACCAATTTGGTTTAACGACCTCAAATCAATCAACTCTGGCCGGGCTTTCAATTGAAAGTCCGGCTTTTTTATGCGTTGAAGTTTGTTTAAAACATGGAATATGCTGCTGGTTCAGGCTTTAGTTTCCCGGTAACCAGCGCTTCAAGGCTTTGGCCGATGGCCAGCTGAACTTCATGGCGTGGTTTTTCCAGTTGTTGCAGTTGTTTAAGCTGATCATCCTTGTTGCCTTCGTTATTTAATGCCTGTAAAACAATGCCGGCCGCATTAGAAAGATTGTCAGACAAGTCGGCGATCTGTTGCAGGTAGGGCGAGTTGGCTGCCAAAGCATTAAACCTTGCCTTATTACTTTGCCACCGTTGCAGTTGGGATTTAATTTGCTCCAGGCTGGCCGCATCGTGTTTATCCAGATACGTTGCTACCAATTGCCTGAAATACCAGCCGGTTTCTGAGTCCGTATGCACTGCATCAGCGATGCCAACCAGCGGGGTGGTAAGGGTGGTTTTTGCATGAACCTCTCCCGGCGATAATATTGCAGCCATCAGGCGCTTGTATCCTTTTACCTGGGTATAAACATTGCAAAGGGTTATGGCCGTGTTCAGCTCCTCGTCGTTTACCCAACGGTCGAGTATTTTGATATAGCTGTCATATTCATTTACCGCCCTGTCGTTCAGTTCAAAATCCAGGGCCCATAAACGGCGGTACATGTCATCGGCGCTTCTTACACCCGCATCCGACCAGAATCTTTCCGCAATTGCTGCAGTACGCGGCCAAACGCGGATCTCCTCGTTGCCACCATCCACCAGTTCGCTCCACATCGCCGCTTCACCGCCCAATATGCCCTTTTCGGCTGCTGCAGCATTAAGGTTAGCCGGAACCGGGTCGGTTAAATAATGGATATAAGCCGGGAAATACATATCCAGGTAATACCCTGCTGAAATGATCACCTGGTTATGATGCCCAACAATGCTTTTTACCAGGGTGTCTGCAGGCGCCGCAGGTTTCCATTTTTGGATGATCACATCCTGTGGAACAGTGGCGTTAAAGGTCTCTTCCCAGCCAATAATGCGTTTATTATATTTTTGGGCGATGCCATGCATGCGGTTAACGAAATAAGCCTGTAGGTCATCTGTGGTTTTCATGCCTTTGGCTTTCATAAATGCGGCGATGGCGGGGTTTTGCTTCCAGGCTACGCCGTTATTTTCATCTGCCCCGACGTGGAAATAAGGATCGGTAAAGATGCTGCTCATTTCCCTTAAAAATTGGTCAAAGAAAACATAAGTACTTTCTTTGGTAGGGTCAATAGTAGGGGTTTGAACCTGATTGATGAGTTGCATGATCTTGCCCAGGCTGGAGTTTTTGATCGTGTCAATATTAAAACGCCTGGCGGGTTTGTAGTTTGCCGGGTAGCTGGCTAAAAAAGGATAAGCCGCTAAAATACTTGAACAATGGCCCGGCAGGTCAAATTCAGGTACAACGATGATGCCCCTGTCATGCGCATAGTTCACCAGTTCTTTAAGCTGATGCTGCGTATAAAACAAGCCATTTGAGCCGTTTTCCTGCAGCTTGGGATAAACTTTTGATTCCACCCTAAAGCCTTCATCGTCCGAAAGGTGCAGGTGCAAAACGTTCATTTTTACGATCGCCATGGCATCCACATTCCGTTTCAAAACTTCAAATGGTATAAAGTGCCGCGCCACATCAATCATCAACCCGCGCCATTTAAACCGGGGCGCATCATTGATCTCAACTGCCGGGCAACAAAAACCGCTGCCCGCTGGCGTCAGAAGCTGGTAAAGCGTTTCAAGGCCATGTTCGGCACCAATGTCAGTTGTTGCGGTCAGCGCGATTTTTTCCGGGGTAACGGTTAGGGTATAACTTTCATCTATCCCTATTACAGGGTTTATACTCTTTTGGTAACTGATCGCCAATTGTGCATCCGCAGGATTTTCTTTCCCTGAAATATATTCCTGCGGAAAAATAACGCCGGTGCGCTTAGCAAGTTGTACGTAAAAGCGGTTTACGGACGCAATTAATTTGGGGCTGCCTGGGCCATTGATCCCGACAGCGAACTTGTTGGAAATGATAAACCTACCGGTTTGCAGCTTTACGGTCTGCGGCCGAGGCAGCAGGTTAAGCGAATCAGTCGTTTGGGCGCCGGCGGACAAAAAGCCCCAAAAAATAAACAGGGTTGTAAAAATGGTGCGCATAATTTTATTTTAAATGGATATTTCTTTCAATTGCCTGATGACCTGTAATCCTTTTTCGGTGCAGATGCCCCTTAAATAGACCATCATGGTATGTTTAATCAATTCGTTCTTCTGTTCCCGGCTTTTATAAACACTATTCCGTGTAACCGAAGTATACATCGCCGACAGTGTTTCGAATACGATAGGCGCCTTTAAATAAGCCAAAAAATATTCTTCGTTAATTCCTTGTTGTATCAGCAATATTATTTTCTTAAATGCGCCGCTCACCTGCTCTTTCATCACCCTGTCCTGCAGCGCCGGGTAGTAGTAGTTCAGGTCGTGGTAAAACAAGTGATTGGTCCCAAAATCCAGTTCCATCGATTTTGAATAGACGGAGACTATCGCGGCCACCGGGTTTGGTGAATCTTTGAGCATTTCACTGATGCCATGATCTGCTCCCCGATAATGCAGCCCCAGGCAATCTTCCAACAACGCTTCCTTATTGCTGAAATATTTATACATGGTTTTTGTAGAGATCCCAAGTACCAATACCAGTTTTTGCAGGGTCATCTTGCGGATACCATGTTCCAGGAATTGTTGCAACGAAGTCTCAATAATTCTCTCTCTCATCAGCGCGGTGGAAAATATTATTCAAATATAATTTTCCACTTTCGCTTTGGAAAATATTTTTTTAATAATGTTTTCCAGATCTATTTTTAGGTGCTTTAATGAAAATATTTTCATTTCATAAATCGCAAATGGTATAAATTCCCGTATGTTGTGTATGATGAAAAACAAATTAACTGGTTTCCTAATAGCAATACTATTACTGGTAGCTATAAATTATAAGGCCCGGGCGCAGGCTGAAAAAAGTACGCTTGCGGTGGGTGACAAATTGCCAAATTTTTCGCTGACCGACCAGGATGGAAAAGTTTTCAATAGCGCCGATCATATTGGTAAAAACCTTCTCGTTATTTATTTTTATCCCAAAGATGAAAGTATGGTTTGCACCAAAGAGGCCTGCACTTTCAGGGATAGTTTTAATGATTTCAGCAAAGCTGGCGCAAAGGTTATCGGCATAAATGCCGGTACAGTTGCCAGCCACAAGGCTTTCAGTGATCATTATAAACTGCCGTTTACGCTGCTTAGCGATCCGGATAATAAAGTGTATGGCCTGTTTGGGGTAAAAAATAAAATGTTCATGACCGGCAGAGAAACTTTTATCGTAGATCTTCATGGAAGGATCGTTTTTGCTTATGAAGCCATGATGCAGGGTAAAAAACACGCGGACGATGCATTGGCGTTTATAAAGGCGCATGGTAATTAGTTGATTGGGTTGATTAAGTTGACTTATTTGACCAGTATGATCCTCCCACGACAGAAAATAAATTTTTAATAGACATTGATGCCCAATCAACCATTAAACTCAATTAACTAATGATCCTCATCTTCTTCCTGGCCCACTGGTTCCTTTCACTTTTTTTTCAAGCATTTTTTTGCACCGGTATGCCTCTCATAAAATGTTTAAAATGAATGGTTTTTGGGATGGGACATTTTATTTAGCTACTTTTATTTTCCAGGGATTGTCATTTTTAAAATCCAGGGCTTACACTATGATGCACTGGCTACATATTATCAGATTACGAAAAGCATAACCCGATGATCACAGCATTAAAAATCCTTTTTAGTATCCTGTTTGTAAGTATGTGCTATACCGTTATCAGCACCAGTATACACAGCAATTTATTTGAGCAATGGAATTTTTTAGCTACCATTCCCTGGATGCGTGCCACACTTTGGGATTTTTATGCCAATGTAACGGTCATATTTTTGTGGGTGTGCTATAAGGAAAATAGCATGTTTTTGCGGATCATTTGGTTAATACTGCTGGTAACGCTTGGCAGCATCGCAACTTGTGCTTATATGCTGATCCAGCTATTCAGGCTCAAACAAAATGAAGGTTTAAAAGATTTATTTGGTAAACAAAATGGATAACATTTCAATTTATTCATTGGTGGGCTATTCGGTCCTTGCCTGTTGCATCATCATGTTCCTGGTGTGGATCTGGTCGCTCAGGATAAAAAATGCAGGAGTGGTTGATATCTTCTGGTCGTACAATTTTCCCGTGATAGCCATCATCCTGTTACTGCTTGCGCCGGGGTTTGAAACCCGAAAGCTGCTGCTCTGTGGCATGGTGATTGTTGCGGGCGGGCGCCTGGGCACACATTTGGCGGTAAGGGTATTAAAATACCTGCGGCAGGAGGAGCCGCGCTATGCGCAGATCCGCAAGGACTGGGGCAAAAATGCCGAAGTAAAAATGGCCTTTTTTTTCCAGGCGCAGGCCCTCTCTAACGTTTTGCTCGCTGTCCCATTCTTTATCATCACCCTGAATACCACCCCGCAACTTGGCGCGCTTGAGTATGCAGGGGCAGCTTTATGGCTGATCAGCGTAATCGGCGAAGCAACCGCCGATGCGCAGTTGGCCGCGTTTAAAAAAGACTCCGCCAATAAAGGAAAAGTTTGCGATACCGGCCTTTGGGGCTATTCACGCCACCCCAATTATTTTTTTGAATGGCTGATGTGGGTATCCTATTTTGTTTTTGCCCTTGGTTCCCCTTATGGCTACCTGGCCATTATCAGCCCGGCAATCATCCTTTATTTGCTTTTAAAAGTAACCGGTATCCCCACTACCGAAGAGCAATCCTTGCGCACAAAGGGCGAAGCATTTAAAAAATACCAGCAAAAAACCGGCGCTTTTGTGCCCTGGTTTAAGAAGGGCTAGATTGGTTTATAATAAAGTCGCTGACGTTTTTAAACGCAGAGGACACCAAGAAGGCGCGGAGAGCACTGAGAAAAAAATCGGCTATTGCAAATCTCAGCGCCCACTGTGCCTCTTCTGCCTCGCTGTGTTAAAATTTGAAACTGATAGTTAATCAGAGGGTAACTCTTAGCCCCTACACATATTTGTTTAAAATATTTGCAACTAATCCGTCCTCAAATCGTCTTACCTAAAAAATTAAAAGCTTTTAAATCTGTTACAATCTTTCACTACTTTAGCTTTTCAAACTTAACCTGCATGAAAAAACAAATTTTTACTCTCCTCATTTTCTGTGCATTTATAAGCCGGTCACTCGCGCAGGACCACTTGCTTTGGATGCAGCAACCTGCAATTTCGCCCGATGGAAACTGGATCGCTTTTGAATATAAAGGCAACTTGTTTAAGGTTTCATCCGCTGGTGGCGCGGCAGTTCCTTTAACCATCAACAGCGCCTACAACGGCTACCCGGTTTGGAGCCATGATGGTAAGTCGATCGCTTTTGCGTCAGACAGGAATGGCAATTTTGATGTGTTTATTATGCCCTCAAGCGGTGGTGCAGCTACCCGTTTAACTTATAATTCGAGCAAGGATATCCCTTACGATTTCTCAGCCGATAACCAGACCGTTTATTTCGGTACCCGCCGCTATGATGTGGCCAGTTCCGTACGGTTTCCGGATGATTATTATTTTACCAAATTGTATAAAGTACCAGCTAAAGGCGGCCGCAGTATCATGGTTAACTCTGCGGGTACCGAAAATGTTCACTTTGACAAAGCCGGCGATAAATTCATTTTCCAGGACCGCAAAGGTTATGAAAATCCCTACCGCAAACACCATACTTCAGCGGTTACACGTGACATCTGGATCTATGATGTGAAGAATAATGCTTATACCAAAGTATCGCCATTTGTTGGCGAGGACCGCGAACCCGTTTGGGGCGAGGGCGATAAATTTTATTACCTGAGCGAACGCAACGGCAATCAAAATCTTTATGGTTCCTCCGAAGCGGACATCAATAACATCACCCAATTAACTCATTTTGATAAAGACCCGGTACGTAACTTGTCCAGGGCTGATAATGGCACCTTTTCCTTTACCCAGGACGGTGATATTTATACTTTAAAAGAAGGCGGGCAGCCCCAAAAAGTGCCGATCACCGCGACAGCTGATTTTAATGGTGACCAGGTAAAAAACATCCCTGTGATGGGCCAGGCTACCGAAATGGCGGTATCTCCTGAAGGTAAAGAGGTAGCTTTTGTTTACCGGGGCGAGATCTTTGTTACTTCGGTTGATGGCAGCATTACCAAACGAATTACCAACACGCCATACCAGGAGCGGATGATCCAGTTTAGCCCGGATGGGCGCAGTATTTTGTATTCGGTTGAAGATGGAAAGTCGTGGGACATTTACAAAGTATCCATCGCCAATAAAAACGAGCCCTACTTTTATGCCTCCACCACCTTGAATTTTGAGCCGGTAATAGCTACGGATAAGGATGAATTCCAGGGTGTTTATTCGCCCGACGGCAAAAAGATAGCCTACCTGGAAGAAAGGAATATTATAAAAGTTTACGACATCGCCAGCAAAACATCAACCACTTTGCTGCCCGAAGGTGTAAACTATTCGTATGCTGATGGTGACCAATATTTTACCTGGTCGCCTGATGGTAAATACCTGCTGGCGCAATCAAGCGAAGGGCATATTTTTACTACCCAGGTGATCCTTTTTAAAACGGATGGCAGCGGTAAACGGATTAATTTAACTCAAAGCGGTTTTAATAACGGACAGCCCCAATGGGGAATGGGCGGAAAAATGATGTACTGGTTCTCGGATAAAAACGGCATGAAAAACTTGAGCCGCGGCAGCCAGAGCGATGTTTTTGCGATGTTTTTTGACCAGGCAACCTGGGACAAATACCAGTTAAGCAAGGACGACATTACGATAAAGAACGAACAGGAAAAACGCGATTCTCTCGAAATAAAAAAGAAAGAAGCGGCCGCCAAAAAAGGCAAAAAAGATACCGCAAAAGTGAAAGCCCCTGATTTTGTGCCCAACCTGGATAACCTTGACAACCGCACGGAGCGGCTTACCATCAGTTCAACCGATATTGCTGATGCCAAACTATCACCTGATGGCGAAAAGCTGTATTACCTGGCCCGGTACGATAAGGGTTACAACTTATGGGTAACCCAACCACGAACCAACGATACCAAAATGCTTGCCGAACTAAAAGACCCCAATGGCTCGCTGGTGATGAGCAACGACGGAAAATCCTTATTCCTGCTGGCAGATGGCAGCATTATGAAGGTAGGTGTGGATGACGGCAAGGTAACGCCCGTGCAAATAAAATCCAATATGGACCTGGATGCGGCTGCAGAAAGGACCTACATATTCGACCATATTTACAAACAGGTGCAAAAGAAGTTTTTTGACCCTAAACTACAGGGGGTAGACTGGAAATATTACCACGACAACTATGCGAAGTTTTTGCCTTCTATCAATAATAATTATGATTTTGACGTATTGCTCAGCGAGTTTTTGGGTGAATTAAATGCTTCGCATACCGGCAGCGGTTATGGCCCCCGTTTTCCTGACGGCGACGCCACAGCCTCCTTAGGTTTACTGTACGACAATTCAATTGGCGGCAACGGCCTGAAAGTAGTCGACATTATTGCCGGCGGCCCTTTTGACATTGATAAAACCAAATTGAAAAAAGGCGATGTGATCGATAAAATTGACGGAACGCCAATTACGGATGATGAAGACTGGGCAAAATTATTAAACCATAAAGAAGGGAAATACACCCAGGTAAATTTCCATAACCCAAATACAAACGAACAATTCCAGGAAACGGTAAAACCTATCAATACAGGAATGGAAGGCAATATGCTGCTTTATAACCGCTGGATAAAAAAGATGGAACATTTAACCGACAGCCTATCCAACGGGCAGGTGGGTTATGTGCATGTGCGCGGTATGGATGACCCGAGTTACCGGGTTACTTTCGACAGGGTTTTGGGTAGAAATATTGATAAAAAAGCACTGATCGTTGACACCCGTTTTAACGGCGGCGGATGGCTGCATGATGACCTGGCTACCTTTTTGAGCGGGAAAGAATATTTAACCCTGCGCCCGCAAAGCAATAAAACCCAGGGCGGCGAATCCATGAACAAATGGACCCGGCCAAGCTGCGTTTTAATGAGCGAGGGCAATTATTCGGACGCGTTTATTTTCCCTTACGTTTATAAAGAATTGAATATCGGCAAGCTGATCGGCATGCCGGTGGCAGGTACCGGAACAGCGGTTTGGTGGGAAGATCAGATTGATAATACCCTGTACTTCGGCATCCCGATGATCTCCACCTACGGCATCAACCAAACCGAACCAACCGAGAACCACCAGCTGGAACCGGACATAAAAATAAGCAATGATTATGTAAAAGAATTGGCCGGCGAAGACCAGCAGCTGGAAACAGCCGTAAAAGAAATGCTGAAACAGATTAATAATTGATTTTTTGATTGCACCGATTTTGTTTGTGATTACACCGATAATCAAAACAAAATCGGTGCTTTTTATGGGCTATTAGTATAAGTAGAGACCAGCATTACCGTTAATTGTATAGCTTAAATTCAAACGGTTCATAGGTAACACATTCGTTCCTCACCTTAATATTTTTCTTTTCAAAATCTTCTTTTAGCTGCAGCCACTTTTTACTCCAAATAGAGCCTGCGGGATACATCTTGCTTTCAAAATCATTGGTAATTACCCTCAAACAAACCGGCATTTTATAATGGGTTTCAAAAACAACTTCTCTGATATCTGCCAGTGGATAAAATTTTCTATACCAAAATATGTTGTGCAACCGGATTACTAAGTGTTCCGGTGAAACACCAAAATAGTATAACCTGAATCCCATCATGGCATAAAAAAACACGCCCAAGATCAGGAGCCCAATAGCAAAAGCCATCAGGCCCGACCAAATAACAGAAATAATAAAAAAAGCCATAAACATAAAAAATAGCCAACGGAAAATACCTTCAAAGCACAAAAGCTGATACCCTTTGTAATAAGTAAAGCTATTGTCATCTAAAACGCCAAGGTCTGCGCTGTTAGCCGGGACTTTTGAGGAAAGGGTATTTTCGACGATGCTTCCGATTAACTTTTTTATTTCAGGCGTATTCTCATACATGTCGTCCAGTATGTATTTCTCCTTTTGTCCCTTAAATTTAAGAAGCACTCCCTCCTTCGGATCGCTTAACATAAATTTGAAAGGCCGCTTACCTGTCATTTCAAACTTTTCCAAGTCCGCCCAAAAACAGGGCGCAGTATCGTTGAAAGATATTGAATTACTGTTAACCCGGATGGTTGGTGCATTTTGGTAAAAGCGGTAAACAACGTAAAAAGGCATTAGGGCAAGTACTACGCCTATAACGATCATAAAAATCTCACCGCCCTTCGAAAGCGCTTCTTTGTGTAATGAAAGAAAAATTAATGCCATCACCACAAAAAACAAAGAAAACCCCGCTATTGCTAGGTAAAACTTTCCGAAATGCCTTCTGCTGGTAATGGTCTCCAATATAATTTATTCCTTTTTAAAATTCTTATGTACAACTAAAAAACTTGCCCGCTCAACCTTATGAAAAGGCACATCCCAGTTGCCCTGGTAGGTGATCTTTACCGGCAATAGTTCACCATTATATTTCCCCAGCTCAATATTCATCTGCACATCAAAGCTAAAGATCCAGTTGCTGTATTTCATATCGATATACCGGCCCAATATCTGGAAGTTGCGCGTATCAAATATAGTGGTCATTTCTTTTACAACCACATCATTATCGCCTTCACTTGGCTTTCTGACCACGCGGAACCTGTAAACCGGGATGGAGTCGAGGTACTTGCCACGCGAGAACTGGTAATAGTAATAGCCGCGCATATCCTTTGAAAACAATTGAGTTTTGCCGCTGATAAATGGCAAGCCGCTTACCTTATGCCCGGGCGAAAATATCAGCGTCTTTAATCTGTCCTTATACGATTCGTTTTTACCGCCGGAGCCTGGCAGCGCCGGCCCTTTTATAAAATCAGAATTGTAGGCATTCATAAAAATAAAGTCAAACATCTCCACGGTATACAACTGGTATTTGCCGTTGGATTTGTACACATTGCCGGTATCCTGTTTCGCCAAAAAATCCATCCGGTGTTTCCCGTTTATATTGCTGTGCCTGATCTTGCGGTAAATACGGCCGTCAACCTTATTCTTTTTATTGTAAGTATAAATGCGGTTCTCGGCAATAAAATCATACTTTTTCATATTGCGGAAAGCCTGGTAAAAGCCGGTATCAGCCAGTACCGCATCAATAAAATCCTGTGCATTTAAATGGTGCGAGTGGATATTGATGGCTGAATCAATAGTGATGGTGCGAATAGAGTCGGGATTAAAGCGCCTGATCTGCTGCGCATAGGAGCTGAAAGCGAAAAGCAAAAAGCAGAAAGCGAGAATGTTTTTCTTCATTTTGGTGGGCCAAGGCGCTAAATTAACGATAGATGATATAGCAAAAAATGACAACGATCAGTAAAACAAGCGCAATATATCACAAATTTTAAACCGTGCCCATGTATTTTGATTCAACACCAAAAAAGTTCAGGCCAGGGAACAAAATCTTCAATTAGACTTCACAGACACAACTGGCGGCGGCGGATTTGGGTCGACATAACGCGAAAAATGGCCGTCAAAATATTTGTAAATTAGAAAATTACGATATATATTCTGTAGTGACGGAGCGGGTGCATCCTTATTCAACTTGTAAATGGATCGAAATGTTGTAACCTGTGCACTTTTAGTAAAAAAGTCATCGAAATAATCATTGATCCAAACGAAAATCTTATGCCCTCGATATTGAAAATAGCCATAATTGGAGACATTAGTACCTGTTTTATTAATTTCATAGTTCATAACGTCCATATTGGTTTCCGCCATTTGAAATAACAGGAATTTTCCCTTATGAATGTCAACTCTCCAGCAGCTATCCACGGTGATTTTAGTACTGGCCGCATAATATGGGTAATATGGCGCCTTAATTTTAATAGCGGTATCCAGCAAGCCGTCGATCTCTTTATTTTCGACTATAAGTGGAACCGGGATCAACTGCCTTGTCTGCGCGTAACCATTGCCCAATCCTAAACGGGCCAATAAGCAAAAGGCAAAAAATATCTTCATAACTGTTTACTATGAACTATGATCCATGAACCACCTATCAATTCCCCAACTGCTTAATGGCCATATAGGCCATCAACCCGGTACTGATCTTAAACGCGTCTTCCTCAACATCAAAGGTGGGGGTATGTACGGATGAGGTAATGCCCCGGCTTACATTACGGGTACCCAAACGGTAAAAGCAGGAATCAGCTACTTGGGAGTAATAGGCAAAATCTTCGGCGGCCATCCAGATATCCAGGTCGAGTACGTTTTCCTTGCCCAGGTAATCTTCGGCAAAGCCACGGGCTGATGCAGT
Organism: uncultured Mucilaginibacter sp.; assembly: GCF_903913935.1. GTDB lineage: Bacteria > Bacteroidota > Bacteroidia > Sphingobacteriales > Sphingobacteriaceae > Mucilaginibacter. Next base: position 10,021 of record NZ_CAIWNH010000348.1, on the reverse strand, counting down.
CAGTTTTTCTTCGTTGATCAAAAAGGGGTAACCGCGCATGATATTAAAATCGCAGCTGCCGCCCATACTTTCAGCGATGCCTTCAGCCATTTTTTTCATTTTGACATGGGCTTCGCTCCGCCATTTTTCGTCCATTGTGCGGAAAGTCCCTTCCAGGTAAACCTCGTTAGGGATCACATTGGTAGCGCCGTTGGCGATGACCTTGCCAAAAGATAGCACCGACGGGCTTTTAGGATCCGCGGACCGGCTTACTATGGTCTGTAACGCTGTTAATATATGCGCGGTAATGATGACCGGGTCGATGTTTTGCTGGGGCTGCGCGCCATGGCCGCCTTTGCCATACACGGTAACATAAATCTCGTCGGTTGAGGCCATGTACTTACCCGCTCTGAAACCCACCTTACCCGCATCAATCAGAGGCATCACATGCTGCCCTAAAACCGCGTGCGGTTTTGGGTTTTCCAGTACGCCTTCCTTGATCATTAAACTTGCGCCGCCCGGTAACTTTTCCTCCGCTGGTTGGAAGATCAGTTTTATTGTACCTCCAAACTCGCTTTTCAGCGCGGTCAGTATTTTTGCAGTGCCCAGCAACGATGAGGTATGTGCATCATGGCCGCAGGCATGCATCACGCCAACGTTCTGCGATTTGTAGGCCACTTCATTAACTTCGGTAATCGGCAAGGCGTCCATATCTGCGCGCAGCGCTATTACTTTATCAGATGGTTTTTCTCCTTTTATCAGCGCTACCAGGCCATTATCGGCCATTTTTTGGTAGGTGAGGCCCAGTTCGTCCAGCTTCCGGCCAATGAAGGCCGAAGTTTCATACTCATGGAAGGAGAGTTCGGGATGGGAATGTAAGTGGCGGCGGTTGGCTACCACGTCATTAAAAATATCTTTTGAAAGCTGTTGGATCTGCTCTTTAATCATTTGACGCGTCGGATTTTGGAGGATTTATTTTTGAGGGGATGATAAACAGGCTGCTGAACATGCCATGTAGATCGCTTTGCATTTTCTGGGCTTCCAGCCTGGAGCGGAAGTCGCCCACCTGTACTTTAAAATTTGGTTCGGTGTAGGAAACATAGGTTGGCACATCAGGGTAATCGTTCATGAATTTAGCCTGAGCGCTATAAGCCGACTGCCGGTTCGATCCAAAATAAATTTGTACCCGGTAACCGCTTGCTGTGCTTTCACTACCGCCTGTGGTTTTATTCAACTGTGGCCGCCTGGCAATAAAAGTATCAATCAGCGGATCTTTTACCACCTCAACCTTGCCGCGGGTTTGTGCCGATGAAAACGATGGGACAAAAAAAATGCAGCAACCTAACAGGCCTAATTTAGCGATGTAAGATGCTGCGTTTTTCATGCCCCCTCTAAATCTCCCCCTAAAGGGGGAGACTTTTATTTTTTTTAAAACCATAAACCTCGCCCAAATCCCCAAATAAGGATTAAAACTTTGCCCTCGTTTTTCCTCCCCTTTAAAGGGAGGTCAGGTGGGGCTTTTACACCAACCCTACACCATGGCAATTCTTGTATTTTTTACCGCTGCCGCAAGGGCAAGGGTCATTTCTGCCTATTTTATTTTCAACTCTTACGGGGGCTGCTTTTTGCAGTTCGCGCATATCCTGCATGGCTGCGCCGTTAGCTTCGCTTACCAGTTCGGGTTTCGAGGTGCGCATTTTCTTCAGGTCCAATTTGGGCTGAGGTTTTGCTTCGCGCACTTCATCGGGCTGCTGCTGAACCGGGATGCCTCCCCTGAACAGGAAGCTTACCAGCTCCTTATTCACACTGGCCAGCATTTGGCGGAACAACTCAAACGCTTCAAACTTGTAAACCAGCAATGGGTCCTTCTGTTCGTAAACCGCGTTTTGTACAGATTGTTTTAACTCATCCATTTCGCGCAGATGCTCTTTCCAGGCATCATCGATCAGGTAAAGGGTTACATTCTTTTCAAACGATTTGAAAACTTCCAGGCCGTGGTTCTTAATCGCTTTTTTAAGCGGAACAGAAACCTGGATGCCGTGGATACCATCGGTAAATGGCACCATGATGTTTTCAACATACTCACCGCGGGTTTCAAATACGTCTTTTAAAACCGGGTAAGCCTGCTGCGCAATAGCCTCCTGTTTGCGTTTGTAAAACTCAGTAACGGCGGCAAATACCTTATCAGTCAGGCTGGCAATGGTAATATTTGTCCAATCTTCCTGGGTGATTTCAAAATCCAGCGAAAAAATGCGGATCATTTCCATATTAAAGCCTTCGTGATTGTTGGCTTCTTTATATTCTGTCACCACATCTTCAACTACATCAAATACGGTGTTGCTAATATCCACATCCAAACGATCGCCAAACAAAGCATTTTTACGTTTAGAGTAAATAACGGTACGCTGTGAGTTCATCACATCATCATATTCCAGCAAACGTTTACGGATACCAAAGTTGTTTTCTTCAACTTTTTTCTGCGCACGCTCAATGGAATTCGAGATCATGGAATGCTGGATCACCTCGCCCTCTTCAATACCCATCTTCACCATCAGGTTGGAGATCCTTTCGGAGCCAAACAAACGCATCAGGTTATCTTCAAGGGATACAAAGAACTGCGATGATCCCGGGTCGCCCTGCCTGCCCGCACGGCCGCGCAACTGGCGGTCAACACGGCGCGATTCATGGCGCTCGGTACCCACAATGGCCAAACCGCCGGCTTCCTTAACGCCGGGGCCTAATTTGATATCCGTACCACGGCCGGCCATGTTAGTAGCAATAGTAACTGTCCCCGTCTGACCGGCTTCGGCAACAATATCTGCTTCCTTTTGGTGCATTTTCGCATTCAGTACGTTATGCTTTATGCCACGTAATTTCAGCATCCGGCTCAGTAATTCCGAGATCTCAACCGAAGTGGTACCAACCAGTACTGGTCTGCCTGCAGTTGTTAATTTGCTGATCTCTTCAGCAACGGCATTGTATTTTTCCCTTACGGTGCGGTAAACCAGGTCCTGCCTGTCTTCACGGCTGGTTGGGGTATTGGTTGGGATTTCAACCACGTCAAGTTTATAGATCTCCCAAAACTCACCGGCTTCGGTAACTGCAGTACCTGTCATGCCGCAAAGCTTGTGGTACATCCTGAAATAGTTTTGCAGGGTAATGGTGGCAAAGGTTTGCGTAGCGTCTTCAACTTTTACGTTTTCTTTCGCCTCGATTGCCTGGTGCAAACCGTCTGAATAACGGCGGCCATCCAATACACGGCCGGTCTGCTCATCAACGATCTTCACCTTTCCGTCGTCAAGAATGTATTCTGTATCCTTTTCAAACAGGGTATATGCTTTCAGTAACTGGTTAACGGAGTGGATGCGCTCAGATTTGATCGAAAAATCGCGCATCAGGGCGTCTTTCTTCGCCATTTTGTCTTCGGCAGGCAGAATTGATTTTTCAATCTCAGATATTTCGGTGCCCACATCAGGCATTACAAAGAAATGTGGATCTTCACCAGAGGTAGTGATCAGTTCGATCCCTTTTTCAGCCAGTTCCACCTGGTTGTTTTTTTCGTCGATAATAAAAAACAACTCGGCATCAACCTTTGGCATTTCCTTGCTTTGGTCCTGCATGTAATAATTCTCTGATTTCAACAGCAACTGCCGGTTAGGGCCTTCGCTCAGGAATTTGATCAGGGCTTTGCTTTTTGGCAGGCCACGGAAAGCACGTAATAATGCCAGGCCACCTTCGTCGGGGCCGGTTTTTCCTTCGGCTATTAATTTTTTTGCTTCGTTTAAAGCGCCATTCACATAATTTTTCTGCGCATTTACCAGGCGCTCAATACGCGGTTTCAATTCATAAAACTCATGTTCATCACCGCGGGGAATAGGGCCGGAAATGATCAGTGGGGTACGCGCATCGTCAATCAGCACCGAGTCAACCTCATCCACCATGGCATAATGCAGGCGGCGTTGAACCAATTCTTCAGGGCTACGTGTCATATTGTCACGCAGGTAATCAAAACCAAACTCATTATTGGTGCCAAATGTGATGTCAGCAAGGTAAGCAGCGCGGCGTTCCTCTGAATTTGGCTCGTGTTTATCGATACAATCAACACTTAAACCGTGGAATTCGTACAACGGGCCCATCCATTCGGAGTCACGTCGTGCAAGGTAATCGTTCACGGTTACAATATGTACACCTTGTCCGGCTAATGCGTTTAAGTATGCAGGCAGCGTAGCTACCAGCGTTTTACCTTCACCTGTCGCCATTTCAGAGATCTTGCCCTGGTGCAATACAATACCGCCGATCAGCTGTACATCGTAATGAACCATATCCCAGGTAACTTCGTTACCTGCGGCGATCCAGGTATTATGGTGGATGGCTTTGTCGCCCTTAATGATCACATTTGATTTGCGGGCAGCCAGGTCACGGTCAAACTGGTAGGCCGTAACTTCGATGGTCTTATTTTCTTTAAACCTGCGGGCAGTTTCCTTTACAACAGCAAAAGCCTCAGGAAGTAAATCCATCAAAATAACTTCCAGCTCTTTGTTACGGTCTTTTTCCAGCTTGTCCAACTGGGTATATAAACCCACCTTTTCGCTGACGTCCATATCCGGGGTGTTCTCTGTTTGATCCTTTATTGCAGCAATTTCTGCATCAATTGAGGCCAGCCCTTCACTTATAATTTTCTTAAAGCCAAATGTTTTGTCCCTAAGTTCGTCGTTGCTTATTCCGTCCAGTTTGGCATATTCGGACTTCACCTTGTCTGCTAAAGGCCACAAAACCTTTACATCCCGTTCCGACTTGTTCCCAAAAAGTTTGCTTATAAAATTTAACATGTTATTCTTTTATGATGCGATAATACTCAACAATTGCGCCATAGCAAAATTGAGCCAATATGACAGGCAAAGCTACATTTTTTTTGGGATTACACGGATTTTAAAGGGTGATTTCACCGATATGATGGTTTGATTACATTGATTTTGATGAAACGCGGGGCCGGTTTGACTTTTTGCCAGACGGATAGTAATTAAGAAAATTAAATAAAATTTGGCTTTCAAGCCCGGTTCAAATAAAAAATCCCCTAACCGGTTTGCCATGTCAAAGGATTTTAATCACTTTTTCTAAATCGGTGAAATCAAAAATAACAATCGGTGTAATCCTCTACCTATCCTGTGCATTCATAATACTGCCTACTATTTTACCATAGGCTAAAACGGGTAATGCGGCTATAGATATTTTTTTCTTCCAGTTGATGTACCGGTCTTTTATAAAATTATCCCAATTATAACCGTTGAGTTGAGCGCGGCCGAGGGAGATGCATGGCTCGTTTATTTTTGTGGTATGCCACCATCCTGAAGGAAACAGCAGTGTTTCGCCCTCAAGCAGCGTAAATTCTATTGGTTTGGCGTTTTTAAACAGGGGGAATTTTTCATAATCAGGGTTGAGGAAATTTACCTGCGAAAATTTGGGGTTGTCCGGGAACGGGTACATATATGGTGTTTGATCAGGAGGGTACATGATAAACACCTTTGAACCGTATACCTGGGTAATCTGGGTATGCATAAACAAAGCATCAAAATGCAGGTAGGGGAAACTTGAACCCTTGCCACCCAAAAATATTTCGTAAACAGTGGTGCCCTGTAATAGCTTTTTGGGCATCAGTTTATGGTTGATCCTGTCGATATTTCCGTAAATGATCTCGGGCAAAAAGTCGTCCATCAGTTCCGGAAAAACTTTTTTAACATCAAAATTATAGGGATATGGCGCCGGATTTTCGGCAGTTGAGGTTAACATCATGTCGATAAAATCGCCCATGTTATAGTTAACACCATTAATATTTTTGTTGATGTGTGCGTAATGTTCTTTAAACCAGGCAGGTGTAAATTTCTTCATCGCCTTCCAGTCTTTTGCGGCGTCTTTTAAAACAACTGGCAGTGATTTTTTTACATATTCATTGATAAATTCCTCATGCGGAAGGTTTGTGCGCCTGTCGACCGTAGTAATTTCCTGGTAAAGGGGTGTAACCGGCAATTCGTCTGTAAGCATCTTCAAATAATTTTATTTGTAGCGAAAATATTTTATACGGACGGGATATAGTAAAAGTTTTACAGTTGACGGTTTGCAGTCAGTACATTTTTAAGGAGTTATATTTGTAAAGCGACCAGCAGCCGGCGATCGGCCAACTACGGCCCGGAAGCCTACTCTTCTTCCTCCGGATCGTCGCCGGTTTCCTCGTCTTCGTCAAAATCACTAAAGAAACGGTCCTCATCAAACATCAGGTCTTCCAATTTTTCCTGTTCGGGAGTACTGGTATCAAACCGGATGGCCCAGTTATCGGGGATATCATAGGTTTTATCAAATCCCCTTATCCACGCTACAAAAACCTCCCTGAACTCTTCCACCTTATCGCGCATCAGGTCAACATAATCTTCTTCATTGATCTCCACCATCGACGAAAATGACACTGCATTAAACATATCCTGTACTGCCAGTTTGATTAAAACCGCATTTTGCATACGCAATGAATAGAGTCCACCGCCTTCGGCCCCGGCAATTTTTGCCTGTACCATTGCGGCATTGCTCAATATCTGCGCCGCCAGGTGTTCTTTCATTTCGTCTTCTTTAAGCGCATCGGCAATTACTTCAGCCAGGTCAAATAATTCCTGGGCCTTTTGGTATACCGGCAACTTTTCATATTTATCTAATCGGCGCGACATAGGATGAGGAAGTTAATGTGCAAATGTGCGGATTTCAGATGTGCAAATGAAAAAAAAGGCAAATAAGGCTGAATCAACGTAATTTAAGATCATCTGCACATTCGCACATCTGCATATCTGCACATCCAAAACATCTGCACATTTACTATCTTTGCCCCTATGAACATCCTGCTCCTCGGTTCGGGCGGAAGGGAAAGCGCCTTCGCCTGGAAAATTGCTCAAAGCCCAAAATGTCAGCAGCTTTTTATAGCGCCCGGTAATGCCGGTACCGGCCATTATGGTACAAACCTGGATATTAAGGTAACCGATTTTGAAGGGATAAAGAAAGCTACGCTGGAAAACCAGGTCGACCTGGTTTTGGTTGGCCCCGAGGAACCATTGGTTAAAGGCATTCATGATTTTTTCCTGGCGGATGAGCTATTGAAAAACATCCCTGTTATTGGCCCGCAAAGTGAAGGCGCCCAACTGGAAGGAAGTAAGGATTTCTCCAAACAGTTTATGGTGCGCAATAACATTCCTGCCGCCGCATCCAAAACTTTTACCAAAGATACTTTACATGAAGGCTGCGAATACCTAACAACCATAGGTTTGCCAATTGTATTGAAGGCGGATGGCCTTGCAGCAGGTAAAGGCGTATTAATTTGTGCTTCCGTAGAAGAAGCAAAACAGGAATTAAATGAAATGCTGCTTGAAGCCAAGTTTGGCGATGCGAGCTCAAGCGTGGTGATCGAACAATTTTTATCAGGTATCGAGCTTTCGGTATTTGTGATGACCGATGGTACGCACTATAAAGTTTTACCCGAAGCCAAAGATTATAAAAGAATAGGAGAAGGCGATACCGGTTTAAATACCGGTGGTATGGGTTCGGTAAGCCCGGTACCTTTTGCTGACGCGGCCTTTATGAAAAAGGTAGAGGACAGGGTGATCATCCCTACGGTTGAAGGTTTGAAGAAAGAAAATATCCCCTATAAAGGTTTTATTTTTATCGGCCTGATGAACTGCGCCGGCGAACCCTGGGTAATTGAATACAATTGCCGAATGGGTGACCCTGAAACCGAAAGCGTAATGCTGCGGATAGAATCAGATTTCGTTGACCTGCTGTTGGGTGTTGCTGAAGGCAATCTTGACCAAAAAGAATTAGTTATCTCCAAAAAAGTAGCGGCAACCGTTGTAATGGTGGCAGGCGGCTACCCCGGCGAATATTTAAAACATAAAACCATTGCCGGGATTGAAAATGTGCACGATTCAACCGTTTTCCATGCGGGCACCTACCTGGATGGCGAAGAAATAAAAACGTCCGGAGGCCGTGTTTTAGCGGTTTCAACTTTACAGGATAATTTATTTAACGCATTGCAGCAGGCTACCGCCGACGCCGCACGTATTTATTACGACGGTATGTATTTCCGCAAGGATATTGGATTTGATTTGTTGTAGGAAGTCAGAAAGAAGCTGCAAATAAAAAGTCCGAAAGTGACGGCAATTTCTTCATCTTTCGGACTTTTTTTTGCAGGGACAAGTTCTATTTCCCCGTATTGGGTTTTGCAAAAATCTCCGCTAACTTAGCTTCCAATTCTTCGCCTGTAAGCATTTTGGCAATAATTTTGCCGTCGGGGTCAAGCAAAAAGTTTTGAGGGATCCCCCTAACTGCATAAAGGTCGGCATCCTTGCTGTTCCAGCCTTTCAGGTCCGATACCTGGGTCCAGTTAAGCCCGTCTTTTTTTATGGCACCGAGCCAGTTCTTTTTGCCGGTTGGCTGATCTAATGATACGCCGAGAATCGTAAATTTTTGATCCTTATAATGATTATACGCTCTTACAATATTGGGGTTTTCACGGCGGCAGGGGCCACACCACGATGCCCAAAAATCAACCAATACATATTTGCCCCTGAAGGAAGACAGGCTAACCATAGTGCCGCTGCTGTCGGCCTCGGTAAATTCAGGAGCGATGGCGCCTATGGCTACGGCTTTAATTTTTGGCAGCCTGTCGCTAAATTTCTTGCCGGCATCAGTCAGTTTTAACCCGGCTGATAAACTGTTGTACAAGGGCGCAATGTCTGCATAATCGGCGCCATAGGCATACATTTCCAGCGCAGATAAGCTGATATAGGAATCCGGATTGTCCTGCACGAATTTTTTATTGATTTCGGAGCTTTGATCATCGATCGCTTTTTCAGCCCTGCTGTTTTCTTTTTGAAAAGCCTCAGTTTGCAATTCCTCTGGTTTCGCTGCTTTTCTCTTTGCTGCCAGAACAGCGTAGGCGTCCTTAGTTGGTTTTAACAGTGCGTTATACCGATCATTATCTGCGTTTGTTTTTGAGCCCTCAATTTTTGCGTTAGCAATAAAATCGCCGCTACTTACTTTTAAAACGCCCTGTTCAATATAAATTTCCTTGTAGTTGTTTTCAGTAAACCTGGCTCCCGTACCTTTTTCATTGAATATCAGGTATGCACTAACAGGCTCTGCCCCAACGGTACCGCCGAAATGGAAAGTTCCGTTTTTGAGGATCACTGAATCGGTCGCCTCCTTATCATTAATATAGGTACGTAAATATATTTTGGCGGCCTTGTTAAACGATCCCAAGCTGCCGTCGATTGTATATTTACCGGCTTGCGCCAATCCCATTGCCGGTATTGCTGCCAGCGCTATTAACAGTATTTTTTTCATGTTTGTTATTTTATTCCAGAGGCAGGCTAATGATCGGGAAAATCTATCATTTTCCCAAAACCTGCTCCAGCATATTCTCCAGGTCGCCGCCGCGAAGGTCTTTTGCAACGATCTTTCCATTGGGGTCTATCAGGAAATTTGACGGGATAGAAGTGATGGAATAAAGCGTTGCCGCTTCGTTGTTCCAAAATTTAAGGTCGGATACCTGGGTCCAGCTTAAGCCATCATTTTTTATGGCCGCCAGCCAATTGTTTCTAGCATCAGGTTTATCAAGGGATACACTTAAAATAGTGAAGTTTTTATCTTTATATTTATTGTAGGCCTTTACCACATTTGGGTTTTCTTCGCGGCATGGGGCGCACCACGATGCCCAAAAATCAAGCAATACATATTTACCCCTGAACGATGAAAGTTTTACCGGAACGCCGTTTACATCGTTTTGTGTAAAATCAGGGGCCATAACACCAACAGAAGTGTGCCTTAATACATCAAGCTGTGTTTTAAAAACCTTTGCAGCTTCCATGTTTTTTAGTTCGGTAGACAATGAATTATACAAAGTATCCAGCTCGGCCGGGTCAGGCGAAGGGCCGCCTACCGAATACAGGGCCAGTATGCTTAAATAGCTGTTAGGGTTTGATAAGATAAACATCTTGATCGCCGCTTTTTG